>JAJYAG010000124.1 GCA_021779665.1 Bacteroidota bacterium
CGGCCAGGAATATACTTTAGGACATATTACTTTAGATCCTCGAGAACTAAAAAATGTTGCTTAAAAATTTGATTTTGTCAGAGTATACTTTTTTGGTCACAAAAAAGTTACAAGAGGATGTTATAAGATAAGAACCCTTCCTCTGTTTCAATAATGAATTCAGTCCTTAGTCTATAAAAATTTATACACAGTTAAATTTTTGACCAGGAACAAATATTTACCTTTGCCAAAACTTCCATCATGATTCTTGCTTCCGCCCAAACCAAACCACATCGATTCGATACCGAAAAAAACCTGGCAGATCATTATCGTTTTATCGATATTGCCGCGCAAAACAATGCAGAGTTCATAGCTTTTCCCGAACTATCCGTAACCGGATACGAACGCGATCAGGCCCGGGAACTTGCCTTTGAGGGAAATGATAAAAGACTTGACGGACTAAAAACTCTTTCGGCAAAATACAATATGATTATTGTTGCCGGAGCTCCCGTATTAGTTGAAAAGGAGATGTACATAGGTTCGTTTATTTTGTTTCCCGATGGCAGGGTTGAATTGTATACAAAGCAATTCCTGCACCCTGGCGAAGAAAAATTCTATTCCCCGTCGTTCTGTTACAACCCGTTGGTCGAAATTGAAGGAGAGCGCATTTCGCTTGCTATTTGTGCCGATATTGACCACCCGCAGCATGCAGAAAGTGCATCAAAAGTAAATACGTCCATTTATATTCCTTCCATATTTTTCTCACCCGGTGGAATTCCGGGAGCATATAAAGATTTAAGCGGGTATGCCCAAAAATATTCCATGAGCATACTTATGTCGAATTTCTGTGTGGAAGCCTGGGGTAGGCCTGCTGGTGGGCAAAGTGCATTCTGGAACACCAAAGGAGAGTTGACAGGCAGCCTGAACGACAGTGATCCCGGATTACTGATTGTGAAGAAAAATGGCGACAGCATTCAAACCCAAAGTGTTTATCTGTAAGTAATTTAAGAGAGAAATTCATATTCTGCCTCCTGCAATTTCGCTTTCGGCCTGTATTGGGGAACTAAAACAAGGTTAAATTTGTTCCATAATAAGACTTGATTATGGATACAGTTATGTTAGAAAGCGATACCATTGTATTTTGTGTCAATGCAAAATCGTTTCCGGAAGGTGTACAGGAGGCGCATCAATCCCTGCACGCCAAATATCCTCCTGCTCCCGGAAGACAATACTATGGAATTTCGTACCTTTATGAAGGAGAAATAAATTATAAGGCTGCTGTTGGATTCGGGGATTTAGCTGAAGATATAAGCCCGGATCTTGAAAAATTCGTAATCCGAAAAGGAAAATACGCCGGAAAAGTAATCAGAAATTTTATGGAAGACATTCCAGCTATTGGCCGTGCTTTCCGCGATCTGCTCAAGGATGTCCGCATCGATCCCAATGGATATTGTCTCGAAGAATATATAAACTTTAACGATGTGCGATGTCTGGTAAAACTAAAAGATGATTAACGTCTTAAAAATTTATCTGATGAAGACATTGAAATTTTCAGTTCATATTGCCGCACCCAGGGAAGTTGTTTGGAATATCATGTGGGGAAAAGAGTCATCAAAGAAATGGTTGTCGGTTTTGCAGGAAGGAACTTATGCTGTTACCGACTGGAACGAAGGGAGTAAAATCATGTTTTTATCGCCCAACGGAGATGGTATGAATAGCGTAATTCAGCGTAAAATACCCAATGAACTGATGTCGTTCAAACATTTGAATGTAATAAAACCCGGCAACGATTCCTCAACCAGCGAGCAGGACCAAAAATGGGAAGGAGCTGCAGAAAATTACTATTTGTACGAAGAAGACAGTATTACCCGGCTGCAGGTTGAGATAGATACTACAGAGGAATATGTAAAGTATTTTGAAACAACATTCCCCATGGCATTAAAGAAGATCAAAGATCTGGCCGAAGTTCCTAAAGGAATGCTGGTTGGCGGAAGGTAGATGAGTTACGGGTTGTGTTTTACGGGTTGCGGGTTGTACCCCCAACCCCCTGAAAGGGGGCTATAATTGTTGTAGATTATTTTTGGTACTAAATAGGACGCACAATTGCGGCGATGTTAAAATTAAAGCTCTTCTTGTGACTTTTTCACGCCGCCAAAAATCTAAAATAATTATAGTCCCAGGGCGCCGTTTCACTTTGCCCTGGGCTGAATTTTTTAAGGCCTTCAGCCTTAAAAAACATAAAATCAAATCTACATTATTATACAACAGAGCCACTATCGACCATCGACTATCTACTTATAAAAAAATACTTGTCCGTTTTTCGGTTGCCGGTTATTTGAGCTTACCTTTACTTTGTACAAAAAAAGTTATGCAGGTAGAAAATCCATCCGAAATTCAGAAATATTATACAGCTCTCGTGGAAAGAGATCCGGGCTTTGTCGGTATTTTTTATGTAGGAGTTAAAACCACCGGGGTGTTTTGCATCTCCACATGCAGAGCGCGAAAACCAAAACCCGAAAATGTTGAGTTCTTCCGCAACCTGAAAGATGCTCTGCGTTTCGGATACCGGCCCTGTAAAATTTGCCGCCCAACCGAAAATACAACTGACGTTCCCGAACCAGTTTCCAAAGCTCTGATGGTCATGAAAGAAAATCCCGATGAAAGGGTTTCGGATTATCATCTGTTGAAAATTGGCATTCAACCCGAAAAAGTGCGCCGGTGGTTTAAACAGAACTATGGAATTACCTTTCAGGCATACCAGCGAATGATTCGTATCAACAGCGCTTTTAAAGAGATACAAAAGGGCGAGGATGTTACAAGTTCGGCTTATAGCTCTGGTTATGGCTCTTTAAGCGGTTTTGGTTATACATTTAAAAAACTTACTGGTTATACGCCCGGGAAAAGCAGGGAGAACGATCTGATTCTGATGTCGCGGTTTAACTCGCCCCTGGGACCTATGTATGCGTGCAGCACCAATCAGGGAATATGTCTGCTGGAGTTTACCGACCGCCGTATGCTCGAGACCGAATTTCACGATCTGCAGCGACGGTTGAAATCGAGGATTGTTGCCGGGGAGAATGAGCATATCCTTCAGCTTAAGCAGGAACTTCAGGAATATTTTGAAGGGAAACGCATAAATTTTGACGTTAAGCTTCACACTCCGGGATCCGATTTTCAAAAGTCGGTCTGGAATTTACTGCTACAGGTGCCTTACGGAACTACGGTATCGTATATGGAACAGGCCATTAAGTTAAGTGCTCCTAAAGCCGTGAGGGCGGTAGCATCAGCAAACGGGCATAACCGGGTGTGTATTGTAATTCCATGTCACCGCGTAATAGGCAGCGATGGCAGTCTAACAGGTTATTCCGGAGGACTGGAGCGCAAACGCTGGTTGTTGGAGCATGAAAGTAAAAACAGAGGGTAGAAGATAAATTTCTATCCGGTTCCAGGTGGGGCTTTATTTCACTGATAACCTCAAAAGTTGACGCTCCTGCATACTCAATATCAGCTACTCAATTCTCTGTTTTACCACTGAGTTTGCCACCTTCTTAAGATAAACAGCAAAGTCGGCCGGAACTTCCTGGGGCACAAATGTTAATTTTTCAGGAGAATCCTGGAAAAGGAAGGTATACCATACCAACGACCCCAGAAAACATCCTGCAGTATTTGCATGGTGCGAGTCGAACGCCAGCTTTTTGTCTTTATTCCAGAAATATCCAACATGCAACGAGTTGGTCTGCACGGGCAAGTTTGGATAAACCGGGTTTGAATCGTCAAACTTCGTATCGGTAACAAACTTCCATTTTTTATCAGTACTTACTTTTTGGAAAGCGTCGCCCACCGGCATTATTTTGATTCCAAGCTCTTTTGCTATTATATGGTATGCGGCTTTCGACATTTTATACATTTCTTCAGAGTTGGTGGCAAATTTACCTTCGGTAGTTTGGGTAAAATCTTTCGAATCCACCCGGTAAGCCCATGTTTGGTGAATGACAACAGTAGCACCTGGTTGAATGGATTTGATATACTTGTACAATTTTTCGGCATAAGGCCTGTAGGTGCTCACATCGCCCGAATGCAGGGAATATTGTTGCAGGGTTACCACATCCCATTTACCCTGGGAGAGAAGCTGGCGCAGCGATTTTCCGTTATAAGGTTTGCCCTTGGGGTCGTCGGGATTAGTTTCGGATAACTCGGCAAGTTCCCAGTGTTTTTTCAGCGGACAGCCCCCTATTTCTGCCCTGCCGATTACCAGGGGATGATTTCCTTCTTTTGCAAGTTGAGGCAGATATCGGGATGCATTTTGAGAGAAACTGTTCCCGATAAGGAACAAACGAAGTGTATCAGAACCCGATGCCTGAGCGTTAAGCTGCAGGATAACAAGAAGAATTGCAGCAAATAAATAACGGTTTATTTTGAAAGAAAAAATCATAACAGGTTAAGTTAAAGTGTTGACAAAAATAAAGATTTATTTAAATGCAGAGACACTAAGCGGACAGAGCTTTTTAGGAATTATTATACCCATCACCACCCCCTGATTATAGGAATCAACTCTTGAAAATCTTCTATGAAAACAAATACATTACACTGAGAATCACAGAGAAAATGCTGGCTGTTAACTCTTGTATTTTTCTGTGAAACCAATGTATTATACATTTCAAATAACTTTCTCCATCTCAATCACCTGCCCGTTTGCAAGCCGGTTAGTCTTTACACCGCCGGAGTATCCTTTGTTTGTCATTAAATTCATCAGTACCAGCAAAAACATTCCATGGCTGACGACAATACAATCCTCATTCTTTTCTTCGATAAGTTTTAGAAATTCTGCCGCCCGGTTGCGCGTATGCCTGATGGTTTCGTTTACCCGGCGCGAATTGAATTGCCACTTTAGTGCCGCGATCAGATACCATAGAGAATTCGAAAGACTAAACTTAATGCGCGAACGGCCGCTAAAGTCAACTTCATCAATCAGTGCGGTTTTGATAATGGTCTTGTTGCCTTTCAGAAATTTAGCGGTGGCTTCAGTTCTTGGTAACGTGCTTATATAAACCTTTTCGGCGGGGAAATCGAGTTCTTTTGGCTCAATAACCGGTTTTATGTTATAAGTGGCAATATCCTCCAGAAACTCCTGGTACGAACAGCTGTTTTTCCACGGATGGTCAACTTTAAAATGGCGGATAAGGATTACTTTCATAAACTACTGAAATTAAAAGCGAAAAATAATCTATTAAAACAAAATTTTAGCTGCCGGGAAATATTAACTTGAATTTTGTTATTGTATAACCCTCGGGTTTTGCTGTTGACTTAATTCTTACAAAATGGAAATTATAGTTTTAACAATTCTGATTCTTTTGAATGGCTTTTTTGCCTTATCGGAAATTGCTTTGGTATCAAGTAAAAAGACGAGATTAGAGCAATTAAGGACTGATGGAAGCAAAGGTGCCGGAACAGCTCTGAAATTATTGGATAACTCTGAGAGTTTTTTATCTGCAATTCAGGTGGGAATTACTTTAATCGGTATTGTAACCGGGGTTTACGGAGGTATAAACATTGCTCAGGATGTTTCTCCGCTGTTTGATTATTTTGAATTCACAAGGCCCTATGCTGATCAAATCGCATTGGCATTAACAGTTGTGATAATTACTTACTTCTCTATCGTAATTGGAGAATTGGTTCCTAAAACTCTGGCGTTAAATAATCCTGATAAAATTGCAGTGAAGATTGCCCCGATGATATTCTATTTTAGCCGGATGTTTTACCCTTTTGTACGTCTTCTGTCTTTTTCTACGAGTTTAATAAACAAACTAATTGGAATGGAAAAGCAGGACGGGCATTTAACTGAAGCAGATTTACGTCAGATGATCAAAATAGCTTCAAATGAAGGAGTCATTGAAAAGGAGCAAAACGTGCTGCATGAAAATGTATTTTATTTTGCTGACAAAAAAGCAAAACATATTATGACTCACCGGACCGATATTGAGTGGATTAATGTAAATAAGCCAATTGATTCCCTTCGTGAGACTCTGCTTAATTTTCAGCATAGTAAAATTGTTTGTTGTAACGAGAACCTGGATAATTTCATTGGTATATTATACATAAAGGATTATTTTAAGCTTGCAGCATCCAACAAGCCGTTTTCTCTTACTGATATTATTGTTGAGCCTCTTATTGTTCCTGAAAACATTAATGCTCAAAAAATCCTGAATTTAATGCGGCGGAAGAAACAGCATGTTTGTTGTGTGGTAAACGAGTACGGAGGATTTGAAGGGTTAGTAACTTTGCACGATATTATTGAGAATATAGTTGGTCAAATTCCTGATGAAGGAGAGGATGTTGAACCTGAGATATTTATTCGCGACGACAAGTCGGTTCTGGTAAGTGGCGATGCTCCGGTGGAAATATTAACTGAAGTTATCGATGATTTTAATGTTGATTTTGAAACCATTGATTATTCGTCCGTTGGCGGATTTGTCTTTAAGCATTTAAATAAAATGCCTCAGATTGGCGATAAATTCGGGTATAAGGGGTACACTATTGAAGTAATAGATATTGATGATAAAAAAGTTGATAAAGTATTGATAAAGAGAAATGATAAAAACTAATAAGGTGAGAATTACCTGAAACTTCCCGGGTAAACAGCAGATGAATAAAGAATTTGTATCTTGGCGGTGAATTCCCATAAGCTAACAAAATCGAACTATCAACAAAACGCTGCAAATGAAAATCATTCTGACAATAACCACAATAATTATTTTCCTTTTTTGTGGAGGAATTAATTCAGCCCAGGATTGTAAATCCTTCCGTTCAGGAAAATTTGGAATTATGGAAAATGGCAAAGTTACCTATACCATTTTAAGGAATGATTCCATTCAGTTTGAAAAAAGTCTGAAAACAGGCGTTGAAATGACGTTTCGTGTGACCTGGACAAGTGATTGTGAGTATTATCTTCAGATAATTAAAGGGACTGAGGAAGGTGAAAAATTCTATGACAATAAAAAGCTTTTCGTGAAAATTCTGGATATCAGCGGGAACTCCTTTAAGTTTTCGGCACGGCTTGAAGGAACCAACAGAATTATGCAAAGTGTAATGGTTAAATTAGAAGAGTAAGGTAGATAGGAGGAATTTGCATGTGGTTTGAAAAACTTCTCGGTTTTAAAGAAGAAAATCCTGATCAGGTCAGGAGTAATTTATTGCTTGAAAATGGTTACCTGGTATCAGGGATTAACGGGAAAAGCTATAAATACGGAAACCTGGAAATACCAACCCTGAGGCAACTAAAACAATCTGCAGGAGCAATCGATAATTATAAAGGTAAGCTGACGGTTTCGGAAGTTGTTGCCGATGTTCAGAAATTGCATATGGACCCTGCAAACAGAGGGGCAATGTTTCAGGTGGCATCTCAGTTCAATCTGCTCGAAATGGTTAGTCCGGGTGTTAGTCCCGAAAGAGGCGTTGATGGTTATGAAAATGACAGAACACAAGGCCCGGCCTGTGCAATAGCTTGTGGCGCAGGAACCATCTACAGGAACTATTTTGTTCCGTTAGGAAATCAGATGGGGCAAACCCGCGATCTGCAGATTGATTGTCTTGATGAAATTGGAAAGGCGCTCCGCAATGAAGAACTTTTACTCTGGAAGATGCAGAATGGGTATGCTTTGGCCAGCAAAGCCGGATTGATCCACGTACAGGAACAGATAAAAAAGATGGATCCACAGAGCTATGAAAAGCTGATGGTCCAATTGAAGGTGGGGATACAATGGGACACGGAGGTTACCATCAGTAAAGATAAATCAACGGTTTCTCAGGTATATTGCTCGGCTTTACCTGTAGCTTATTCTGAAGTTCCCTCTGTTTATTGGGAGGAATTTGCGAAATTGATTCTGAATGCAACCTACGAAGCTGCTTTTTATGCAGCCTTAATAAATTTTGAACGAACCGGCAACCCCAGGCTTTATTTGACGCTCGTTGGCGGAGGAGCCTTTGGAAACGAACTGGAATGGATTTTTTCAGCAATCGGGAATGCTATAAATAAATTCCAGAATACCCCAATTGATGTCAGGATTGTGAGTTATGGGTGTTCGAACCCTGCAATACGAAGATTTATTGATGATGGCGCATATGAATAGGTTCAAACCTAAATAAAATTTGCTAGCTTTAATAAAGTTATAAAGACATGTTTAGTTATAGGTAATTTTAATACAATTCAGGAGAAATGAGAAGTTTGTTATTATTTTCAATTGCAATTTTGATATCCACTGCAGTTTCATCACAGGGATTTTCGGGTAAACAGGGCGGACATTGTTACACCCTTGATATACCCGATTATATGGTAAAAACTTATGGTTTAAACGACAACGCAACATTGCAATATCAGAATACTTCGAAAGAAGCATATACAATTGTGATCGTAGATACTAAAGATGAACTGGAATACCTTGGATTGAAATTCGTTGATTCGAGAGATTTTTTGGATGGATTTATGGCCGATTATATGAAAGACGCTAAAAACAGGTCACAAAGTTCAGTAACTGAATTCAAGTCGAACAACAATAGTCATTCTCAGGTGGAATTAAGATGGGAAAAAGATGATATGAAATTCTATATGCTCATAACTGTTGTTGAGACCCAAACGCATTTTTATAAAATCCTGTGCTGGACCACCTCGGAAAATGTTGAAAAACTAAAAAACGATTACTTAACCATCTCAAAGAGTTTAAAGGATTAGATGTTCCTCGGATGAAGGAATAGAAAATAAGGTTTTATAATCATAAGGGAAAATACAATCGCTAAATCGTTAACCACGGAGTAGGTTAATATCAATATGCTCGACAGTTACTCACATATCCTAAAGAAAGGGCCACCCTGCACTAGCGGTATTCATTCACTGGTGTTCACGGGAACGTTTCACTAAGTTGCAATGCCGTGGAACCCTGGTGAAAAATTTATATATTTACTTTTGATAAGCACAATATAACCTATGCATGAAATTCATTAACCATTCCTTTTTTAACGCTGGCTATGAAATAAAAGACGTACATATTTTTAAATTTACGGTGTTATCCACCAAAATCTGTAGTATAACGCCGTATATTACGGCGCTATAAGTAAGTTGTATGCAAGCGTGAGAAACATTACAGCAAATTGAAACATGATAAAATTAAGGATCACATAAAACTTAGATTGAATGATTGAGAGACCATACGAAGGAAGAGCCAAAGTGAATTTTGATGGAATAAGTCTATTGATTAAGATACCCTCAAAAAAGAATTGGTTCATTATACTTTTTTTAGCAGCATGGATGGGTGGATGGTTCATGGGAGAAACATCCGCGATTAATGAATTATTATCCAGTGATAATAATGGTGTCAATAGCTTTATGTTATTTTGGCTTGTCGGATGGACAATTGGTGGATTATTTGCAATAACAATTCTCATATGGACTTTATTAGGACAGGAGACAATACAAATTGAGAGCGGTGTTCTGTCAATATCAAAAGGAATTTTGGACATAGGACTTTTTAAGAAGAATTATGATTTAAATAATATTAAGAATTTGGAATTAAATCCTGAACCAATTGGGATGGATAGCCTTTTTGGACAAAAGAAAAAGATTGGTGATTTCTGGGGAATTACAGGAGGGAAATTACGCTTTGATTATGGAATGAAAACAATAAAATTAGGAATAGGAATTGACGAAGCGGAAGCAAGATATTTAATTGATGAGATTAAAAAACGTGGATTTTATAAAGAATAATAAACGCCAGCATACAACAGTGCATATATTTTATTGGGGGTGTATCGCTTACTTCAAAGTAATTACACTAAATTAGCTTCGTAACGTGGGATAGGGAATTGCTTCGAAATCCCCCAACAAAACATATGCGAAACGTTGGCGGTAATTATAATAAAATGCAATGAAACTTAGAGTTTACTATTTAAAATCAGTTATTTATCCTTCAATAATGATAATTATTTCCATTATGATATTTTCAATAATTGACAATTATTATTACAAAAGTGAATGGCTTGATAAAGGAACCGTTATCATGATTACAATATTAGCATCTGTTATATTTTCTATAATGATATGTTTGCTTTCCTTATCAATCTTTCTAAATAAAATTAGTATGATTAGAAATAGCTTTGTCTTGAGTATATTATCTTGGATTTTGTTACCATATTCTTTACTTATAATTTTTCTAATTTATCAGATAAGACTCGTTAATAGATTAGGTATGATTTATATGAACGACTTTGTTTATGTGTTAATCATGATTATTCCATTTATGATAAGTTTGATTTTGACATTTATAAAATATAGAAAAGAAATAACTACCGCCAACACTGTTCTAAGGCTAAACCAAATTTTTTGTCAAAAAATCAGGCAGCAAATTTCGATAAATCCACATATGGTGTTCCTCTTTTAACCACAGCAAATACTCTGAACAGTATCTTATTTCGGATGATGTTTAAGGTGCTCATTTTATTTTTACCTTCTGCCGTTCTTCGGTTATAGTATGTTTTATACTCTCCGTTTATTTGAATAACCGCCATAGCAGCCGTATTGAGTAAAGATTTCATATGTTTATTGCCAAGATAATGTACCCTTGTTCGTCCTCTTACTGAGGTGCCCGACGAATATTCAAAAGGAGCAATGCCTGCAAAACAGGCAAACTTTCGCGGATCATTAAAAAGTGTAAAGTTTTCTGTATAAACGATGATATACTTGGCCAAAACAGGTCCAATACCTTTAATGGTCTGCATTAAATTGTAATTGATATTCCATGTTGGTATGGACTGGATAATAAGTTCTATCTGGTTATCCACGTTTTCAATTTCGGCATTAAAGTGGTCTATTGATCGCTTTTGCGACTGGACAATAAAATCGCATTCTCCCTCGGGAAAACTCTGCTCCAGATCGCAAATTGCGTTTTTATACGCTGTACGATGTTTGATAAGCTTATCTCTTAATCGCAGCAGTTGTTTTAACTGGACAGCTTGATTGGATTGCAGTACCGATGGTTGAATTGTATCGCGGTTTTTCCAGGCATAAAGAGCAATGGTACGTGCATCTTTCTGGTCGGATTTTCCGCGGACTATACCCATTGATTTCTTTAAATCCAAGGCATTAGCCATTAAGAATGGGATATTGTTCTCACAAAGGAAAATGCTTAACAGCCGGCTATATCGCCCAGTATTTTCGAAACAAAAGAAGATCTCTCCCCGGTCCACATGACCAAAGCATATCTCCAGAAGTTTTGCAAAACCTTGGGTGTCATTGCTTATCGTAAAGTGCTTTTTAATGGAAAGGATATAAACATCGAGCGTTTTTTTCGAAACATCTATACCAATAAATTTTTTGTATTTCATATTTTTATCTCTTTAACTGTTAAATAAAATAGTTGCAGGTACTATCAACTTTCAAAGGCCCGGTAGCCTATTGTTCTAAATGGTCCTAAGCAACTTTAAAAAAGGAATGGGGACTAACAATGTTGACAGGGCTGGAAACCTAGTGCATATAAAAGTTCACCCCATTCCTTTGATATTATTAACAAACTAACAACACTTAACAACGAAAAGAAAAAGAAGCAAAAAGAAAAGAAAATCAAATACATACAAATATCCTAATGAATATTTGTTAATAACTAAATACAAATATAAAGGTGCATATATTTTATTGGGGGTTGAATCGCTACTTTCAAAGTAATTACATTAAATTAGCTCCTTAACGTGGGATAATGAATTGCTTCGAAATCCCCCAACAAAACATATGCGAAACGTTAGCAATTAGCTTAAAAAAAATGGAACTCTCGATACCTATAGTTAAGATTAAGTTAAGGCTCATTAATCTGAGCATATTGATTTTAATGTTTTTATTATTGACCATATTGATTTTCCCATTTTCAAATTCTTTTCAGAGTTTTGTTGACAAAAACCGATACTTATTAGGTGTCTTGTGTGTACTTTCCATAATTTCGTACTGGATTCTACCATTGATATTCAAAAATTATGTTGAGATTGGAACATTGATTTTCAGGAATAATTCAATAAATATTTTATATGAAAACAGATCAGTGGAATTTAAAATTTGCGACTTAAAACAAATAAAATTTTCCTATGGAGATACAGCATCTGATGGAGGAAGAAATATTAAATTTGGAATAAACAACTATATATTATTGACTGATTTTTGTAACAAGACAGAAAAGTATAGGTTGTATTTAGATAATAATAAAAAAGTGAAATTAATTAACTCGTTTTTAGACAACTATAAAGAACAGACCTTAATAGTTAAGAGTAGATGAACTAAAAATATTGATAATTTAGTTTAAAAAAGCCAATTGCCAACAGTGCATATATTTTATTGGGGGTCGAATCGCTTATTTTAAAGTAATTGCACTAAATTAGCTCCTTAACGTGGGATAATGAATTGCTTCGATCCCGATAGCTATCGGGACCCCAACAAAACATATGCGAAACGTTAGCAGCAAGCCTAAAAAAAGACAATCGGCGATGAAAAAGAGGATAATAATTCTGATATTATTTACTACAATACTAAATTCTTGTATAGATAAGTTAAAATATGAAGCATCCGTTGAGAATGCCAAAATTAATTTCGCAAACTGTTATTCTGTAAATGGATTGTTTGACCATTTTCCAAAATCAATTTCAAATAATTCAGTTATCGACATGTTAGCCAGAATTCCAAGTAGCGATAATTATTCAGATGATTATCATACTGGATTTTTCTATCTGACTTTACGAATGGGAGAAAGTTTACAGCCCTTGCACCCTAAATCCTATTTATACCAAACTTTATACTCTAGTCGGAATTTTATAATTGATGATGCCTTTAGTTATTATAAATATACAGACACATTAAAATTACGAAACGTGTTTATTCCAGAGGCTTATCCGATACCTTATTTTGAGGATCTTGATTTTGGTCTTGGCTCAGAAAAGTTTGATCTAAGAGGTAAAGGGATTGAATTAGTTGTAGACAAATATAATGTACCGAATGATTTAGAAGTTTTCGTCATTAATGCTAAAAACGGTTATTTTTGGAAAACCAAGGCTGATTGGGAACGACCTGGAACCTTAGGCATATGGAAAAATGGATATTCTTGTGGAATTGCTATTTCAAGACAATGCAATCTGATTATATATTGGGTAAAGGCATGGTAGTAACAAACCATAGAAAAAAATCAAAAAGTGAAAATTAGACAAAGATTATTAAAAAGGCCAGCTGCTAACACTGTTCTAAGGCTAAACTAAATTTCGCATATATTTTATTGGGGGTTGAATCGCTAATTTTAAAGTAATTGCATTAAATTAGCTTCGTAACGTGTGATAATGAATTGCTCCGAAGTCCCCAACAAAACATATGCGAAACGTTACCAGCAATTTTAAAGAAGGCTATCAGATAATAATTTACGTGATAATGCTAAGAAATACAATTTGCCTTTTGATTTTGACTTTAATATTTTCTTGTACTGCTAATCGACAGGAAAATGTTAAAGAGTCGGACTTTATAGGATCGTGGCATTCGATTAAACGAGACATTCCTTATGGTGCGACTTTGCAGATTAATAAAGATAAAAGCTTTCAATTTGAATTCGGTGCTTGCATGTTACAAGGAAACTCCATTGGAGAGTGGTTCGTCAATGACAAAGGAATAATTCTCAACAGTAAAAAGGCTGATACATGCACTCTAACTGAAGAATTTGGGAATAATTGTACTGTGGTAAAGTTCGATACTTTATCTTTAGACAATCCAAAGACAAAAAGAGATTGTGTGAGAGATGACATTTACTTTATAATTTTTAATAATAGCAGATTTTATATTAGGAATGATTCTCTGATATTTGAATCAAAAAAGAAGAATCTATGTCCTGAAATTAAGGATATATTTGTGAAAAAATAAGAAAAACTGATGGTAATAACGCATATATTTTACTGGGGTTTAAGTGTTTGCATAAAGTTTTTCGCACTACTCAAAAGTTTTAACGTGCGACAGAAAACTGCTCCGAAGTCCCCAACAAAACATATGCAAACCACAGCTAATCGTAGCGTCCCGCTGCGATTTTTCTTGTCGGCTTCCAGCCGGAAAGTTAAACGCCGCTACATCGTCCAAATTTAGCCATCAAGCTTGAATGATTTGATATAGCGGTGTTGTAATCGTTTTAAGAGACGCAGCAATGAAAAATCTTCAAATATTATTCTTAATAGCTTTAACTAGTTCTTTCTTATCAAAACCTTTAGAGGTGTAAACTATAGTTCCTTTTTTATCAATCAGAAAAAATGTGGGTGCAAGTTGAATCCCATACCAGTTCATTACAAGTTTTCCGGAATGTAATATTGGGTATTTGATATCGTGTTTTTCGATGTATTCTGCAATCCCATTTCCTTTAAACTTTGTATACTCAATTCCATAGATTTTAAGACCTTTTTTTGAGTATATTTCCTGAATTTCATTTAAGTGAGGAATGGATTCAACGCATCCACTGCAGTAAGGAAACCAGAATTCCAATAAAACGAGATTGTTTTTAAAATCGGATAAACGAACAGAATCGCCAGACATCAATGGTAATTTCCAATCGGGGGCCTTCTCTCCAACCTGACCTGAGATTCTTGTTTTACTTGCTTCCTCCCATTCTTTATAAGTCTTTCGTGAGTATTCTTCTGGATATCCTTCCAAATTCCAAATTGAATCTGGACGTGTTGCCTTTAAATTTGTTTCTAAAAAATCTGTTTTCAATGATCCGGGTTCTCCAGCAAAGGTGTATGTAATTTGAATAGGTAACAGGTTCTTTTGAGAGATGAGCAGGTTACAAGCCGAAATTAATTTTTGTCTTCTGAATAACTCCCCGATTAATGGTGGATTTTTAAATGAAATCGCAAAATTGTAATTATTTTCTCCATTTATCAAGGTATCTTTTTGTCTGGCAATCGATGCGGAAGTATCTTTTAAGAAGGCAGGAAGTAGTTCTTTAAAACGATGGAGTGAATTAATCATAAACATTGAATTAGCGAGCGACTCTTTTGTGGGTTGATTGCTGAAAAGAATTAATCCATGTTCTCTATTTACGGAAAAACCATTTTTACCATTATAAATTTCTTCATACCTCTGTGTCGCAAATTGATATTTGGCTCCCACTAATGTGTCGTTACTTTCGAAATCGAAATAGCAGATAACCGTGTCCTTTGTTTTAATAATCACATCATCTAAAGTTCTGGATGCTTTGTACTCAATTCTATCGAGAGAATTTAAGGTTTTTACGGTTTTGTTCAGTATTCCTCTGTCAGATTGATGACAACCAATAAAAAAGATACTTTGAAATAGAATTAAAGCAATAATGGCTCGGTTCATAATTTTTGGTTTTAGTGAGTTGTTTGTAAATGTTGATCTGTTTGGGCTATTTCTTAATTAAGGTTAAAATCTTTTCCTTTGCATATTCTGGTCGCAAATGGGATCCTTTTTCAGTAATTGTTCCTTCTTTATCCATCAGGAAATAAAAAGGGAAGCTATTTATCCCGAGAGCTTTTTTTATATCTGTACTCTGCTGTTTATCCAGAAAGTATTGTTGACCTTCAAGTTTAAACTTGGCCAAAATGGCTTTCCATATTTTTTCTTCAGAGTCGAAGCATAAATAAACAAATTCTACTTCTTTTCCAGCCAATTCTCCCATAAGGGTTTTGCTTAATTAGTGGTTAACAGTTATCTTGTTTTTTGTTAAGTTGGGATAAACGTATCATCCTTGCAAAGTCATGTGGTCAATTTTCTACGGCTAGTTTTTATCCAAGACCAAATTACAAAAATCTTATAATCAATGTGGAAAAGAACAAAATATTTTAAATCAAAGATGTAATTTCACCAGTGTCCCATTAAATCGGGACGTTATTAAAAACTAAACAAATTTGGCTCATTAAGTCTAGAACGTTCTGTCATTTTGAAATTTAGTTTTGTCAAAGAGGGCCTGCACCAGCGGTATTTTTTCACTGGCGTTCACGGGAACGTTTCACTAAGTTGCAATGCCGTGGAACCCTGGTGAAAAATTTATATATTTACTTTTGATTAGCACAATATAACCTACACATGAAATTCATTAACCATTCCATTTTTAACGCTGGCTATGAAATAAAAGACGTACATATTTTTAAATTTACAGTGTTATCCACCAAAATCTGTAGTATAACGCCGTATTTTACGGCGCTATAAGTAAGTTGTAAGCCATTTTAGGAAAGACATGAGACTTTTTTTATTAATAGGATTATGTGGATTGTTTAGTTTTAGTAAAGCTCAGACAATTGATACTGTAATGATTATTCCTGGAAAAGGTATCATTCTCAATAATGATTCAATTTTATTGGGAAAGACAATTCTTCAAAATATTTTGACCAAATTTAAGAACTTAAAAGAACCGGAGTCAATTATCTCTGCTGCTACTGGATTTGATTCATTAACAAACGAACCATTTTCAGAAATAAGTTATGAAAAGGAATTGGTGTATAAATCAATGGTGTTTGGATTTTATTCCAACAAAAGGAATGGCAATTTTGAACTATCCTACATTCAAATCACCAAAGACAATTCTATCTGGGGTTTTATTAATAAAAATTTAAAACTTGGAACTGTGAATCCAAAAATTGTAGATGACTTTCCACTTCAGGGACAACTTGATTATATCTCAAATACTAAAGATTCTTATCATCTCAATAGTTACGGTTTGACAATTGAACTTACTAAGATTGATAACAATTTAGAGGTAAATAAGATTATTATTAATGAGATATGGAAATAAAAACGGCTTACAACACCGCATATATTTTATTGGGGTTTAAGTGCTTACTTCAAGGTTCCTGTTCTACTCAAAATTTGTAACGTGGGATAGGAAACTGCTCCGAAGTCCCCAACAAAACATATGCGAAACGTTGGCACCAATATTAAAAACAAGAAACACCAACTGTTATGAAAATTTATTTTTCTGATTTTTTTAACGTTAACGCTGACAAGATTGAAAAATATGGAGCGTTCAATGTTTCATTGATTAATGATTTGCCTTTATTTATAGACCCTTTTTTGCTATTTGGTAGTAAAAAACCGGAATATCAGAAACTTCATAATAGTATTTTAGACTATTTGATTTTTCTAAAAACCAAATCTGCAAGCGGAATTATGAACATTTCTCAAGTTAAATCTTGGTATTTATTTTCAGAAGTTAAACAAAATTGGTTTGGATATAGCAAGGTTGGCAATAGTGGTAGTGGACTTGGAGAAAAATTTGGCAAAGCCATGTCAAGTTCAATGCACATAGTTTTTGATGACTTAGGGAAAGAGAAGATAACTCAATCTTCACATTTAGAGAAAGCCGGATTATTTGAAATTGGTGTAGGTAAAGATAATATTAGCGATTTTACTACAAATTTGATTAAAGAGTACTTGTTAGAATATACTGAAAAATTTGCAAAGGCTAATATTGAAGCTAAGTTTCTAAAAACTGTAAAAGTAGATAAAGTCTTTTTTGATTATGAACTAGAACGATGGATGCCTAAAGAGTATACATTGCCGTATTTATTTAAGGATTTTGTTATTCTTACTCCAAAAGACATTCTAACGAAAGATGACAACTGGATTAATGGTAATGACCTCCGTGGAGACTTTACTCAAATTTGCAATAGTATACCTAATGACCAACTAAGAAATGAAGTCTTTAATTATTTTCGGAAAAAGCTACCCAAACCACCTAAGAATAAAAGAAATACTCAAAGAGAAATTTCCGAGGCAATTCAAGCAACGATAAGACAATTTCCAGAAATTATTAAATGGTATATTAAACAAAAGGAAGAAAATAAAGAAGGAGCAAAAAATCTCTCAAAACAAAAAGTAACTGAGGTTGAGGAGGCTTTTGTAGTTCAAATTACTAGGTTTGTCGAGTTACTAATTGATGAAACAGAGTTTTATAAAATTAAATCAGATACTTCATACGAAGAGGCATTAAAGAGAATTAACTATTTGAAAGATGTTGTCGAGAATAAAGATGGTTATAGACTATTTTATATCAATAATCAGCCAATAAAAAGAGAGGAAGATTTGCAGATTATTTACCGATTAACATGGTATGCCTCAGATTTTGATGTTAATAGAGAAGTAAATAATGGTCGAGGTCCTGTTGATTATGCAGTATCAAAAGGGGCAAAGGATAAAACATTAATTGAATTTAAACTAGCCTCTAATTCAAAACTAAAACAAAACTTGGCCAAACAAGTAGAGATTTATGAGAAAGCCAATAATACTGAAAAATCAATAAAAGTTATTTTATACTTTGATGGTTCTGAATTCAGGAAAGTGACCAAAGTTTTGAAAGAACTAAAGATGGATAAAAATCCCAATGTTATTTTGATTGATGCTGGCCGTAAGACATCTGCATCAAATGTTAAATAAAAAAATACTGGTGCCAACATCATATAAATTTTATTGGGGCGGAATAGCGAATTTTAAAGGGATTGCTTCTAATTTAGCTTTTAACGTCTCGACAGGAAATCGCTTCCAAATCCCCAACAAAACTTATATGTAACGTTAGCACTAATTATAAAAAATAGATAGCAATGAGAAAGTTAACATTTATTCTTTTAATATTACTGGTATCATGTAGCAATCGAAACAATAATTCAGAGAAGAACCAAATTACTTCCACGAACAAAAATAATGATACCATAAAACAGGATAATGAAAATATTAAACTTACGGATAGTATTAAAACATTCGTTGTTGACGATTATCCTGTAACAAATGATATGATCAGTGATTTATATAAAGATAATGAAGATCTAAAAATAAAAAGTGGTCAAATCTTTTCACTTGATAAAGCATGGTATACAAATGACACCTTGAAACAAACATTAGTATTTGAACTTTATACAGACTATCATAGACTTACGATATTTCATTTTCAGAATACTGATATTCCAACCGGGATAATCAAACGAATGGAACTTGATATTTCAAAAAGCAAGTTTGATAATGTATTCGATACTGCTAGTTATCAACAAAAAGAAACTTTTTTCAATGGATTTATAAAATCTAGTAAACACCTTAACCAAATATATTTTACAACCAACAAAGGATTTAAACTTTCGGACAGCAAGGATAAAGTCATTAGTTTTTACGGTAAGCCTGACAAAGTTAATGTGGATAATGGAATTGAGTGTTATGAATGGGATTTTTATGGTGAATATAATCCTGGAGGAGAATTTGTACATAATGAAAAAATAGATTTAAAAGGAAAACCTGTTGCTAAAAGTAGTTTTGGATATCAGTTGATAATGTACTTTAGAAATAATATGCTCATTGGATTAATTATGCATAATGATATATCTTGATAATAAATAAAATAATTGGCGCTAACTGTTCTAAGGCTAAACCAAATTTTTGGTAAAAAATCAGGCAGCAAATTTCGATAAATCTACATAGGGCATTCCCCCCTAAAAGCGGCATTTGAAATGCCGCTTGTGTAACGAGAAAACAGGAATATTAAAAACTGTCTTCTCCTGAAATAGCTTGACACAAAATCAAGCAAATGGAAGAAGTAAAGAAAGAGGAATTAAAAGAATTAAAGGATCAATATCCAATATCCTTTAAAAGATGGTTAGCCCGAGAAATAGAATC
>JAJYAG010000125.1 GCA_021779665.1 Bacteroidota bacterium
AATTCGATTCTTCTTTATTAAACAAGGCATAATTCTTTGCATTATTTAAATAATATGTTCCAATTTTTAAGGAAGATCCGATTACGATTACGATAGATTGTTGTTTATTTTGAGTGGTATTGGATGCAGAAACCCGGAATTCATATCTTTGGGGATATGAGATAAACGCAACATTGCTTGGACTTAGGAAAGTGTTGACTCCTTTGTTAACCCAGAGGTTTCCATTTACAAGGCATCCAAATGTATTTTTTCCCAGAGTTGTTTCGGCTGGAAGGGTGTCTGTCTTATCCTTTTCGCATGAATTGGGAAACACAATAATGAAAATAATAAACCCCCAATTTATAAAGGTTTTCATGTTAAGTTAGTTTAACTTTTCAATTTTTGTAATCTCAAAAACATATCCAAAGCTGGTTCTGAAGAATGGGCTTGTTAAAGTATGATTTTTATGGATATATTTCTTTCCGGTTATTTTAATTTTTAAACCTTCTATCCTGAAATCATCGGGTAAATTCAATGGAGCTAGAATATTTTCATCAATTGGAGTACTTTCAATATTATTTAAGTAATCAGTATTCGTGGAAATTGCCCAGTCATAGTTCTTTGGCTGATTATTTTCATCCAAACTTTTGAGGGATTTAAAGACTTTGGCGTTTACATCTTTAATTAGGACATAATCATCACCGCCTTTTTTTTTACACGCTACACTTAGAAAACAAAGAAGAAAAAGGGAAATCCTAGTAAATGAATGAAAGGGTTTCATATGGAAAGGTTTGTTAAAAGACGAAGTTGAGATTAAAAGGTTGCTTGTTTTATAATTCATTGTTTTTTAAACCCATTATATTCAACACCTTCTTTTTTTAGGTATTCATAAAGCGTAGACCTGCTTATTTTTAGGGTATCACAGATCTGACTGATGGGAGTTTCCTTTTGATAGAGTGTTGCTGCAGCAGCAGCTTTAACTTTGTCATAAGAACCGATCGGCCTGCCGCCCAATCGCCCCCTTGCCCGGGCAGCATCCAGCCCTGACCGGGTACGTTCCTTCAATACGTTAACCTCTACAGATTTTAGCACGGCAATAATCTGGAATATTGCCTCACCCATCGGCGATGTGGTATCAAAGGCACCTTCGGTGATACTTTTGAAGTGAATACTCTTTTCCTTAAATACGGTTATAAGGTTTATTAATTGGAGGACAGTCCTTCCGAGCCGGTCGAGAGAATACACAACCAGGATATCACCGGAGCGGAGTTGCTCCAGGAGCTTGTCCAACTCCTCTCGTTTTACTTTTGTTCCTGAGGCTTTTTCCTGGTAAATCTTTTCGCAGCCATACTTTTTCAGGGCATCGATTTGCATGTCCAAATTCTGTTCCCTGGTGCTTACCCTGGCGTATCCAAAAATCATTGTTCAAGAGTTCGTTTAAATATACTTATAAAGGTAAATCAAACTATGAATAAAAGAAACAGTTTTTAGAACTTTGCCGAATAACTGTCATGGGCTGCATGATCACTGCAATATTCAGGATTATTTTGCCGGGATAAAATTGCCAAGGTGACGAGTTCGGAAATACGTTCTTAATGCAATCCTATTAAAATTGAAATACATCAAAATCCGTATATTTACGTATAACGATTTAAAAGCGTATAATGTGGCTTTTAATAATGGATAAGGACTCCTTAGTTTAAGAACTATTTAACATAACATGGATTTTAAAAAAATACTAATCTTATTTTGCACATTTCTTTATTCAATTATATGTTCAGCCCAAAAAGGCGAATATTTGGTGGGCATCTTAGAGCAAAGTCCGAATCCCTGCCTAAAATGGCCATGTAAACCAAGTATGATCTTCTCATTGTGGTCAAATGATTCTATATTTATATTATGTCATCAAGGATTTTGGTTTTGGGATGATCCGGAAAATTTTAGCTATAATAAAAACATAGCCAAAGGCGATAGTATTGAAGTTTATGGAAAAAGACTTTATAAAAAAGATTTATCAGGGAAGCAATTTATTGAATTTGAAATTGACACTATCTACAAAATTCTGACTACAAATTCAGCACCTCTGAATAATAATTCTAGTGTGCCAATTTTTCCAAATCCCTTTAGTGAAAGGTTAAATATCAATTTGGACATGTATGATAACCCTTTAAACATAGGCATTATAAATGGAGGAGGTAAATGTAAATATTACTCCAATGTAGTCGGCAATAAAGCGATTTCAGTTTCTACGGAGGATTTAATTCCTGGAATATATTTTTGTGTAATAAGAACAATGAATAATGTTTATATTCAAAAAATTATTAAGCATTAAAATAGGTACGCCATCAAAGAATCATAAAATTCAGTAAACGGTAGTTAAAAGAAATCCACCTTTAAAAACCCATACTGATTTGAAGTTCGGGTAAACGTGTAATTTATCCGAACTTTCGCCTAAGTTCGATTAATCATTCGTTTTTGCAAACAGAGAACAGTACCTTTCGATTTAATTGTAAATTACAGTTTGAATGGAACTATCATGAAAACAATAATTTAATTATTATTTTAACGCAACCTTTTAGGATGGTTTAAATCTATATTTATATTAGGTCTTTTTATTTATCGGAGGAGAATTTGAAAATTTTGAAAGAGAGTTAAGAATGAACTAATCTCTAGTCTAATAATTAAAACATGAAAACAATAATCAAACTTGCTCTCTTATTAACTCTTTGGAGCTGTGCAAAAGAATCTTCATCTGAATCTGATAATATTGATTTTTACACTCCTTATCTAACAAGCGTACGTAATAACGCTACAGTGACTTTGAAGTGGGGAAAGCCGGGTTGTCTGTTTATTAAAAGTGGTGTTTGCCCCACGGCCGATCCTGACCATTTTGAAATTTTAATGTCTGAAAAAAGCCCATCTGAATTAAAATTGCAAACAACAGTAAAGAATAACATTTTTGAAATAGCCATTACCAACCTGACCAATGGGATACCTTATTATTTCGCCATAAAATCTGTTGGCCATAATGGTAAATTCACGGTTTCTGATACCATAATGACAATCCCTGACAATCCGGAAAAGATAAAAAAAGTATTTGCGGTATCAGATAAAAGCAGGAAGCTAGGAACCTGGTCGAATGATCAATTAACAGTTGCCTATGTAAGTGACTATAGCTGGAATAATGGGAATAATTCTGCTCAATCTGTTTTTATCTCATCGCTTTCAAACAATGTTGAATGGCTTGTAGAACAAAACGCATACGCTCCAGCTTGGTCTCCAACCGGGGAGAAAATTGTTTACCACACTGATCATGGAGAAGTGAATACTTCGCCAGGATATAGACCAACTCATATTGCAGTTTACAATATGATTGACAAAACTATTAAACGCCTGACAGGGGGAAATTCTTTTGATTTTCTGCCAACTTGGTCGCCCGATGGGAAGTGGATCGCCTTTTTATCTGACAAAGCAAGAGGTACCGAGTATAATATCTGGAAAGTCCCGGCTGATAGTGGTACAGCTGTTCAGATTCAATCCGATTTTAAGGATTTGTCAGATAGGGGGATGATTGACAACCGTTCTCCAAAAACCCTGAATTGGTCGAAAGATGGGAAAAACATAGCATTTGCCCGAATGGCAAAATTCAATTCCAAAGTGATTTACAGCATTTATTCCATACCTGCAACTGGTGGTAATATGACAACAATTTTATCTTCTCAATGGAGTGATTTTTGTCCGGCTTATTCACCCGATGGAAAAACTATAGCATTTATAAGTAATCGTTCAGGAATAAACGAAATATGGATCATGAACCTGCAAACTAAAAAATTTAGACAAATAACAGGTAGTACAGGGAATTGGGTTTATGAGAATTTAGGTAAGATAGAATGGTCTGCGTCGGGAAATAAAATATTATTTACAAGTTACGAAGGTGACTTGAATGCGCTATTCACCGTGGATATAAACTAATTTCCTGTAAAGAAAAAGTAAATGAAAACAAAACTGTTGAGCTTAATCTTAATTGCATTCTGGTTAAGTAATTCATGCAAAAACGACAATTCATCTGATTTATTCCCATACAGGGCAATTGTATCTGGAAAAGCCGGCTGTACAAATAACAATGTATTTATCCTAAAATTCGTTAATGGTAATAATAAAGCTAAATCGGTAGCAATTGGTGAATCGGGTCAAGGTAGAGAAGATTACTATGCAGTACCGAATCTCCCGGATGAGTTAAAAATTGAAGGATCAACAATCGTACTGGATATTAGGAAACCCTTAAAAAGTGAGATTCCGCCGTGTTATGATTTTGAAATGCCAATGCAATGGGCAGAAGCTTTTGTATATGTGATATGGGCAAAGAAAGAATAAATAATTCCATTGTTAAACTGAATTAGCTATGACTTAATCTGACAGTTAGGGATTTAAACTAAATTTGAATGACCAAAGACAAATAAAGTTAAATCCACAAAAACTGTCAGAAAATGAATACAGAAGCAAAATTAATTAAAACTAAATTAGGGCTACTAGGTTTAGCCGAACAATTAGGAAACGTATCCCAAGCATGCAAACTTTTTGGGTACAGTCGAGATAGTTTCTACCGTTACAAAGACCTTTATGAGAATGGCGGAGAACAAGCGTTACTTGAAAAAAGTCGCAGGAAGCCCAATGTTAAAAACCGTATTGAAGCTGAACTTGAGGCCCAGGCAATACAGATAGCAATTGACTTTCCTGCCTATGGACAGGTGAGAGCATCGAACGAGTTGAAGAAGAAAGGAGTATTTATCTCACCCGCAGGAATGCGCTGTGTCTGGCTACGGAACAATTTAGAAACTTTTAATAAGCGGTTAAAAGCATTAGAAACACGGGTTGCTTCAGAAGGGCTCATATTAACAGAATCACAGATTGTAGCTTTAGAAAAAGCAAAGGAAGAAAAAGTAGCGCATGGTGAAATAGAAACACACCATCCCGGCTATCTCGGAGCTCAGGATACTTATTACATTGGTACCATAAAAGGTGTAGGAAGAATCTATCAGCAGACATTTATTGACACATACACCAAAGTGGCACAAGTAAAGCTGTATGACCGGAAAAACGCTTTGGTTGCTGCCGATATGCTCAATGACAAAGTACTTCCTCTTTATGAAGAAAGCAAAATACCATTGCTGCGTATTTTAACTGATAGAGGAACCGAGTATTGTGGGGCAAGAGAGCATCACGAGTATCAATTGTATTTAGCCATTGAGGATATAGATCATTCCAGAACAAAAGCCCGGCATCCACAGACTAATGGAATCTGCGAACGCTTTCACCGGACAATGCAAGATGAATTTTATTCGGTAGCGTTTCGCAAGAAGATTTATCAGAATATCGAAGAGTTACAAACAGATGTAGACCTTTGGATTGAATACTATAACAAGGAAAGACCTCATTCTGGTAAATACTGCTATGGGCGCACCCCATGGCAAACATGGAATGAATCACTAAATCTGACACAAGAAAAAATGCTTGACTCACATTATCAAAAAGATGTAAATTTGCAAATGACAGGTGAAACAGTAACAGGCTCTGGTGAGGACCAACCTGCAAGGGATAACCTGTTCGACTGGAATGGTCAACCGGGGCTTCAAACTCCCCGGTTCTTTGAGATCATTCCAAGAGAAAATGCCTTAAAAAACCTAGCGCCCGATAGGTAAAAATATCCCGACTGTCAGATCAAGTCTTAACTTTTACAATTTATTTATAGTTGACCTTTTAAAATAGCCTTCACATGGAAAGGTAAATGAGCTTTTAAAAGCTATGAAAAAGTCAGTACACGCAAAATTTGAATTTCCTGAAAAAAAATCTATTGATCGACCATGCAGATGGGGATGCCCTGAATTCAGTGCAATAGATATTATTAGTGAACAATCACTTTGGGCATTAGGAGGACTGATTGTTGCTATCGGTTTCATTGATAATGTAAAACAGAAAATTATAGGTAGCGGCGTTATGATTGCACCAGGTCTTTGTTTAACCGCTACTCATGTTATTGAAGAAATAAAAGAAAAAAATGCGCTACTGTATACATTCGCTAACAAAGACAGCATGAGAATTTGGATTTCTGAAGAATTTCATGCACAACAGAAAAAGTCAATTGAAATATTACCTTTTCAAAAACCCATTCCCAAATATTGTGATGTAGGAATTCTTTCATGTTCCCCATTTTCTAAATTTGATGATAATGATGATTATATATTTGCTCCTTTGGAGGTTTCTATACCTAAAATTAATGAACGGCTTTGGGCTACAGGGTATCGCGAAGTAGAAAATGATGGAGTACCGACAATATCTTTTTTCATTTCTTCGGGCCTTGTTACTGAACAGTATTTACAAGGAAGGGGGAGCCACATAAATGGACCTTGTATAGAAGTTGCAATGGATGCTCTTGGTGGTATGAGTGGTGGTCCAGTATTTAATGCTGAAGGAAGAATTGTTGGTGTAGTATCTTCCAGTCTAGAAGGATATCATGATTTTAAGGGACCAACCTATGTCTCTTTAGTGTGGACATCCCTTTTATCAGAAGTTTATGCCCCATGGCCAGAAAATTATTGGCCAAATAATTTCGCCTGTATTCAGACTACTATGGAAAATAGCGGAGTGCGATTGATTGGTTCTGCAAGGTTTGATGAAAATGGAAATTATAAAGTGAAGTTTCCAAAACAAAGTTCAGATTCCATTTTATCTATATTTAAAAGCGCAGGAATAACGTTCCCAAACGAAGAATATGAATTAGAAGATTTTACTTATGAATATTTTGAGGACTTCCTGGAAAAAGAAGGGCTAAAATATTTATCAAAGGCGGATAATGCGATTTTTGATATAGCACTAAATAGCTCAGACTACAAAGACATCTTTAAATTATTTGAATGCTCAGATGCATCGACCTTTGATGGACTTGAAGACTTAGAGATAGAATCCGTTAAACTAATAAATGATGGTAATATCGGTATTGATGCTCTTTTTAATATCCGGAATTCTGTAATAAAGTTAAAAATTCCATACAAAGAATATGAAAAGAATAAGGACTTAATTACATCTATAGAGAGCTTTTATAACGAAGAATCTGATGGAGATTATGTTTACTATGAATATTTCACAAGACCTTTTTACAGAGTAAATTTTACATATAATGTGCAGACGGAAGAATGTCAAGATATAAGATTTCAGTCTCTTTCTCTGAAATCTTGATTCAAAAGACGTTCGTTTTTGCGAATCTTTTATTTTCAAAATATTTATTGAGTCAACGCAACCTATTGCACTTATAATCATCTTTTTCTTGAGCATCTTTGAATTTTTAAGCCTCTTTTAAGATTATAAAATGAACCCTTTGAAGTTGATTTTACTTTTAGGAATACTTTTGATTTCTGCAATTGGATGTAGAAAAGATACTGATATAGGTGAAAGCGTGAATTTGGGAGAAAAACATGATTTATGAAAAAAGAACTATTTTATATATTGACAATATTTTTGGTCTTTAGTTGTGATGTTATAAAAATAAATCATGATGATGATTATAAAATAGGACTTTCTAAAGAAGATCAAGAAATAGCGGAAAAAGCATATTCTAAGACATATATGTATCCAGAAGGTTTTAATTATGAAAAAAACCTTGAGGGTTCAATTTATTATGAGAACACTGTAAGCATTAGGTCACATCAAGACACCTGGATAGAACTAAATACAAATGACAAACAACAAGCGAAAGATTGGTCAGAAATTTCAAGTCAGACAAGTGCTTACTATAGAGATTTAGTCGCCGAAAGAGAAACTGAAAAGTTTTTCGAATTTAAAAGGGTTTATTCTGTTCGACCTAATGATGTAATTCTTTCTAGAGTGCATAAGAGCTCATATTTCATCCCCATTTACGACAAATTTAAAAAACCAAATGGAATAGGGAGTTTGAAAGTCGCTATTAATAAAGAAACAGTTAAAGAGTTTATTGAATATATATGGGCAAATTATTGCATAGCGTATAGTGGTAAGGTATTAGAAAACAGCCTCTTTGAATCTTCGGACACGATTCGATACAATTTGAAATCTGTAAATGTAATTTATGGTGATTGGGGATTATGTGATATTATTGAAGTAAGTAACTTTGATTTTTATGTAGACAAAAAATCAGGAATGGCGACTTTTGAATCAAATAAAATAAAGGAGATAAAAGGGATATGTAGATAATGCACTACCGCCAGAACACATATTATTTTGCATTCAATGAAGTTATGATACAAACTCTAATAAAAGAAAGCGGATGAAAATTTATACATAAACCTTCTACTATTTTTTACTACCTAAAAATCTGACAAAATGATTTATAGAAATCTATCTCTTTTACTGCTCCCGTTTTTGATTGTTGCTTGTGGCAAAGAAAAAAAGTGCGAAGATATTATTGATGAGGCATATATATATCCGCTTGAAGCCGCAAAAGGCAAAACCTTTGAGGAAAAGATCGAATTATTCAAAATCCCGGATCAGGTTCTCCATTGCCTTTCAACCAAAGCTTTGATTCAATCCTGCATCAAGCACCCAAATATGTCCTTAATGTGGACTATGTCTGATTTACAAGGAGGATTTGACAAGGTTGAAGATTATTGTAATGGGTATGGAGAGCTATGGAAAAGAAGCGATAAGTATAGAAATGTGTATAACTTATACAGCCAGCTGGATTTTAATCGGGAGTGGTTATCTTTTACCGACCTTCAAAACGGGTACTATATGGATAACATAGTCAGGTATGAACTAATACTTGCCCAGTATGAAATTCTTAAGAATTTGAGTCACTCAGAAAAAATTGAATTGTTTCAGATAGCATTGGATAATCAGAAAACTAAATATTCAAATATATCCCATTGGGGTCTTGTTGGAATGGAAACTACCTGCGCTATCTTATCAAGAATTATGTACCTGGATGGATATAAGCCTCTGATTGATGAGTATAATAGCAATAATTTAATGCCTATCCATATCTCCAATTTTACCCTAATAGGTGGTGAAGACCTTGTGAAAAGAATTATGGATTTATCGGATGGGTATTTAATTAAACTAAAAAGTCAATAGGATATTTAGTTTTACTAAACGGTCGTTAAAAGAAATCCTCCTTTAAAACTCATTTTGATTTTCAGGTTCGGGTAAAAGTTCAAATTATCTAAACTTAAACCTTTATTATAGCAAATGTTGAGATAATTATAACATCAATGATATGTTAGCCTCAATAGGGCACAAAAATCCTATTTCTGTTTAACCAGGAATTTTACAGGTTCCGATATTGGAGGTACAGATCCTGATGAGAATCAATCTATGACATTAAGGATTATGAATTTACTATCCACTCAAATTATATCATTCATCTCATTAATAACACAACTGAGGAAGTTCTTCAAACTTTCTATATTAAAAGGTTTGTTAAGGATATAATGTGCTCCGTGTTCTTTCAGTTGTTTTGTTTTTATTTCGGCCCCCCAACCGCTTACAATAGCAATTTTCGGGTTACCCTGGTATTTTTCGCTAATGATATCCGATAGCTGCCAACCATTCATCTCAGGCATCCCAATGTCGGTAATCACAATATCGTAACTTCTTGTCTCCATAAATAGAAGTGCTTCTTTTCCATGTATGGCTACATCAATGTGATGACCAAGCATTTTAATTAATTCTTCTACATAAAGCCGAATAGCATCGTCATCATCTACCCAAAGAATTCGAAGGCATTTTGTGTTTTTGTCATCTTGCGGAGCTTCTTTTTTTACTTTCTTACTACCCTCACTAAAGTTATTGTCAATAGGAAGTTCTATTTCCAAAACAGTACCTTTACCCGGCTCCGATGCTTTAATTGAAATATTTCCGCGATGTTCCTTAATGATACTAAGAGTACTGCTCATTCCCAGTCCTCTGCCGGGATTGAAACCCTTGGTGGAATAAAAGGGCTGAAAAAGCCTGCTTTTTGTTTCATGATCCATGCCGGTTCCGGTATCCGATATGGTAATCAAAATATTGTGTGAGTCCCTGGTAGTTTTAATCCGTATAATCCCCCCAATTGGCATAGCCTCCACGCTATTTTTAATAATATTGAAAAGAACGGTACGAAGTTCTCCTTCATTACCCAATATATCCGGGATATCTTCGAATTCGGTGATGATGTTAATATACCGTCCCAAAGTTTCCATTTCTTCCTTCCATAGTGGCCGCGTCTGGATAATTACCTCTTCTATAAGATTGTTCATATTCATGAGGGAAAATTCCCTGGCATCCTTACCACTACCGCCAAAACGCTGCAACTGGCCAATCCTGATCACGGCATCTGCAATGAGTGTCTTCATGGTGGTGAGATATCGTAAAGTATTTTGCGATACATCTCCGAGCAACGCTAATTCGAGATTTCCAAGTATGGATTGGAGTGAATTATTGAAATCGTGCGCTACGGACGAAGCCATTTCTCCAATAGCGCTTAATCTCTGTTTTTCAATGGTAAGGTCGGTGGCCTTTTTTCTTTCACTTATATCCAGGGCATTTAAAATACATTGGTTTGCCTGATCGGTTAGGATACCTGTGAGTATTACAAATACAGACGGGCTTTCATCGCTCCTTTTCAGGCTTATTTCACAGGACTGTGTTGTTTTGGACTCGAATACGTGTTCAAGAAAGATATAAAAAGCCGATTTCATCTCTGGCACAACATGAGATGCAAAATAAGATTGGCCAAGCATTGCTTTTTCTTTTCCCAGCATATTGGCAGCACATGTATTAAGCTCCAGTATTTTCCCCTCCCGGGAAACAGTGAAAAAACTCACTGGGGCATTATCGTACAGGTTGGCATATTTAAATGCTGCATCGACAGCAGAAGTACGTGCTCTTTGCAACTCCTCGTTCTGGAGTTCCAGTTCTATCTCATGTACCTCAAGTTCGTGAAACAACTTAAGTTTATCGGCATCAGACATTCTATCTCCTTGTCCGTCGTACTTTATTTTCAGCAATTCCTCGGCTTTTTGCCTGAATACAGGAATAGTGTACTCTAAGCTTAAATTTTCCATAACGCTTTATTTTTTCTGTTCTTTCGCTTTAACTATGGCATCGTTTGAATTTTTCAGTTTTACTTCCAGTTGTTTATAAGTGGTGATATCGGTAAATGTAATAACAATTCCGTCTATTTTATCTTCCAGCGTTCGGTAAGGCATGATTCTTACATTGTACCATTTTTCATTTTTTGTTTTAACAGCTCTTTCAATAGGAGAAAGTGATTTTAGCACTTCTCTTGCATGCTGATCCATTTCCGGGTACTGTAAAGGTGATACCAGATCGGTTATGGGACGACCCACGTCTGAGTTTCGTAATTTAAAAATATTGGTAACCAAATCGGTGAACCGTCGGATATTCAAATCCTTATCCAGGAAAAGTGTGGCAATTTCGGTACTGTTCAGCAGGTTTTTCATGTCGTCGTTCATCTGCAACAAGTCATTGACCTTGCTTTGCAATTCGAGGTTTACCGTTTGGAGTTCTTCGTTCAGGCTCTGCATTTCTTCTTTTGAAGTGGTAAGTTCCTCGTTTGCTGACTGCAGCTCTTCGTTCATGGACTGCAATTCTTCATTGGCCGAGCGCAATTCTTCCTGCGAGGTCTGCATTTCCTCGCGGATGACGTTCAGTTCTTCCTTGCTTCGTTGTAATTCCAATTCCAGTTCCATTTGACGTTTCAACGATGCTTTTTTCCCCTTTGGTGTAGCCGCAAGATCCGGCTGCACTTGAGAAACATCCGAAAATATAACAATTATAAGGTCTTTAATGGAATCGGGTTTGTCGAGTTTTTGCAGGGTCAGGTCAATTAATTGTTTCCCATGGTCATCCTGGATCTGAATATTATGAATAGTAACCTGCTCATAGCTCTGCGCGGCTTTCCTGAAAGCTCCCGGAAGTTCGTGACGTAAGCCTTCACGGGCCATGGCATAAATATTCCAGTTTGCCTTCCCGGCTGCCGGTTCAAGGTATTTCCCGGTGCGTCCGGTAATATACAGTATGTCTCCATTTGCATTTACCAGCACACTTGCCGGTGAAAATCGCTGCAGCAGTATTTGATCTGCCAGTGTTTGTATGTTGTCCACCACTTTCGGTAAATTTTTTTCTTTTGAAATTGCTGTTCTACTCAGGGTAAAGAAACTTGGAAAATCGTTTGGATTGTAATTGATAGGAGAAGAAGAACGTTTATAAATTTTCAGTTTCTGATTCACCTCTTCCAGTCCGGCTCCTTGAGCACCCACTGTTTCGGCCGAACCTAAAACCAGAATACCTCCAGGCTTCAGACTATATTTGAACATTGCCATTACCTTATGTTGAAGTCCTGCTTCCATATAAATAAGCAGATTACGGCAGGAAAGTATGTCCAGTTTTGTAAAAGGAGGATCTTTGATAATATTTTGCTGGGCAAAAATTATCATTTCTCTTATCGGATTATTGATTTTATAACCATTCCCTTCAGGTGTAAAATAGCGCTGAAGAATTTCGGGTTGGATATTCTCCTCAATATTCACAGGGAAAACACCCCTTCGACCCTTTTCAATGGCATCCATATCGAGGTCGGTTGCAAAAATCTGAACAATTATTCTCCGTTTTAATTTTTCGATCGCTTCGTTCAATATAATTGCCAGGGAATATGCTTCTTCGCCCGATGAACAGGCAGGAACCCATACGCGGAACTTGTAGCCGTCAGGCAAACAATTTATTAGTTCTGGAATTGTCCTGTCTTCTAATTCCTTCCATAAAGGTGAATCACGGTAAAAATTAGTAACTCCGATCAAAAGTTCCTTAAAAAGGATGTCAAGTTCGTTCGGATTCTCTTCGATAAAAAGGACATAGTCCTGTATTTTATCCAGGTGGTGTATGGCCTTTCTTCGTTCAATCCGCCTGTTAAGGGTACTTTTTTTATAATGTGAAAAATCGTGCCCCGAATGATTGTACAACAACCGGGTAATCTTCTCCAGATAACCTTTGGATTTAGAATCCTTTTCGTTGACATTTTCCAGCTTTGTCGATGTAGCCTTTACTTCGATTCCCTTGATGTTGATATCAGGGTTAAATTTAAGATGCGCAAGCAATCGTTCCGGTATTTCATTGGCCGGAGCTATGATATCTACCATTACTGTTTCACTGGCACTAGCTGGCATGCCTTCGAATTTGGCAGAAGCCGTATCCTGGACAATTGCCAGTCCTTTCTTTTCCTTAATTGCCGCCATACCAAGACTTCCATCTGAGCCCATACCGGATAAGATAATACCAATACTTCTGTCGAGCATTACTTCTGCCAGTGATTTAAAAAAAATATCTACAGGTAAATGAAGGCGTTGGTGGTCATCCCAATCCTCAAGGCGAAAGAAGCCATCTACCAAGGTAAGACTCTTCCCGGGAGGAATAAGATAAATGTAGTTGGGAACAAGCTTTTGTCCTTGCTGGATAAGTTGGACGCGCATAGGAGTGATACGTTGCAGCAGTTCTGGCATAATGGTCTCCCTGTTGGGGGTCAGATGCTGAATTACAACAAAAGCAATCCCGGTATTTCCGGGCATGTTTTTAAAAAATTGCTCAAGCGCCTCCAGGCCGCCGGCGGAAGCTCCAATGCCAACTATGTAAAATGATTTCCTTTGATCAGTTCTTGTGTTTTCCAAGAGGAGCCTTATTAGAATTGAAATAAATTAGTTAATAAACTATTAACCCTGTAAAAATATGTATCTTAGAGAAGATTACAAAATAATTGCTGCACTAGGAATAACCTGCAATTACAGATACTACAAAAAATTGAATTATTAGCAAGATCAACCCCCATCTGATTGCCTTTAAAGCTAATGTTATTTGATATAGCTTATGAAATCAAATGGTAGTATTTTGTTAAACATATCTTAGAATTGTTTGACCCTGAAGTTAAAACATAATCGTAATTAGCCTGTTTTTATTCACAATCTTGATAAATCAGGATGTGGCAGATTAAGAAGTCCACACAACCATCTAAATTGATTGAATATGGAAAGGATCCCGAACTACACCGCCTCAGTGTCGATAAATGAAAAAGATCATCCTAATTTTGAGCTTGAGAAATATTTTGCAGCCCTGGAGAACCTGATCACACTCGAAGGCAGTTCGGACGATTATGTCAGCTTAAGTTATTTGAGTTATAATCTTTTTTTACAAAAATTCAATGATTATGAGATGAATTTGTTTAATCATCTGCGAAATAAATATTTGCCTAATAGTTGAAATATTCAATCCAGAGGAATAAGTGTGAAAGAAGATTCTAATGACATGATTAATTTATCCGAAATTAATATGGCAATCCAAGATTTAGATATTGAACAAAATCTCAGAATTTGTAATGCGGCCCAGGAGTATTATTCTATGGCCGAGAGCCCATCACAGTACGAATACGATATGTGGCTGGAGAGTTTGGATGAGTCAATGAAAGCTGATTGTAAAAAATTGGGAAAGCCTATGTGCGAAATAAAACTGAATTTTAAACGCTTCATACTCGAACTTCGTGATATTGGCATGGACCAGTTTATGATGGAAAAATTATCCGGAGCAGACTATGATTTCTGGAAAAAAAACCACCTTTACGAGCGATAGCAACTTTGAATAGGAAATGTAAAATTCCTTCAGATTTTCAAGTTCGTTTAAAAGTTCAAATTATCCGAACGTCCTGCTTAGTTCGTTTAACCAACGTTTTTCCAATCCAATATCTTCATTTAGTCAAACTGTCAATACTACTTTCTTTTATCACATTGATTGCATTGGATATTCTTGGAAACCCAATGTAAGGATAGCAGTGGATCATGGCCGAAACTAGTGTTTCCTTACTGTTGCCGGCTTTCAGGTTACCTATGGCGTGAGAAGCCATTTGCCGTTCAGTTCCACCCATAGTTGCCAGTGTGCAGAATACCAGGAGTTCTCTTGTTTTTAAATCCAGTCCTTTTCTGGTGTAGAAATCCCCGAAACCAGATTCGGTGAGTAACCTGGTTACTTCATTTCCTAATCCGCCTGGTAAGTCCTTCATGTTTTCCTTCATTTTATTTCCATAAAGAGGATACTGAATTTCTTTCCCTTTTTCGAACCTGTCATCCTCACTTACCGTTCCTGCTTTTTCAAGGGGCAATTCAATACCCCGCTGTTTAAAAACATCGTTTATGGCATCCATTGCATTTAATACCTTGGGAAAACCAATAAAAGGGGCGTTTTGATAAACAGCTTCCCTGATCTCAAGTGGTGTGATGCCGATATTTAAAGCTACATGGGTGTGTGCTTTTAACTGGGGCAAGGTTTGATTAGTGGTTAGTACGGTAATGGTAATGAGTTCCCTTGTTTTATCGCCGATGTTTCCAATAAGGAAAATCTCGCCAAAAATGAGTTTTTGCAGGATATTCATTAACTCTGGATCGGTATTGCTTTCCATAATTTCTGAAGCAAATAATTCGCGGTATTTTTTCTGGGCTTGTTCTGTTCTGTTCAACATATTAGATTGATTTTGTGCATAAATACGTGGAGTCAAAACAGCAAAGTAAAAACAACCACACAAAGAATTTTGGTTCTGGTATATGCAGCCTTTTCCGTACTCCTTTTTTATTTGAAATTTACAATTTTTTGGCTGATGGTATAATTCAGGGATATATTCCAAACAAAGTTATCCGATACAATTTCCGTTTCAAGAGTTCTATTAATAACAGATGAAATGGAAAACGGGAAATTCTTTTTTGACAGCATGAAAGCGGAAGTAATATAAAAACCATCCCGGGAATCCATTTTCAGGTAATACACCTGAGGTACAAATGATAAATACATATCCTTAAAAATTACAATGTTGGATATCCCCATCCTTAAGGTCAGAAAATTGGTGTTTCTGATGTCGTCTGCAGCCAGACCACGGGAATAGTTGTAGTAAACCCCAAAGTTGATATTTTTTGAAAGAATATAATACGGATACAACTCCCCAACCACATATTGCCTTGCCCTCATTATTTCGGTGGGCACTCCATTAACAGTTCCGTTTATTGTTTTAAATAATACAGATGGATGCGCCCCAATGGTGAACTGGAACTTTCCGGGCTTAAGCAGTTTATATCTCCACCAGAAGATAAAAGACCAGGGCTTGCCTTCCAGGGAATACCGGATAAGGGGATCGAATGTTAACCTTTGGCCCATAGAGGCGTCGAATATAATGGCCGGTTTGCCTAACGAAAAGGTAGGTATAAGCGAGATCCCGTTGTTTGTGACTGAAGTAACTATTTTAAAATTATTCACCCGTTTTGTACTGTCATTGTTTTGAGAAAATACAAGGTCGAAACTCCCCAAAAAGCTAAAAACTATTATGCTTTTGAATACCATTTTTCTGATCATATTCGATTTGGTACATTTTTTTACCTGCTCTTCCGGATACCTGGCGCTTGCAATGTGAATTGAACCCGTTTCTGGTTTTCTTTTTTTCATAACAATATTCTTTTGAGAGTTATGCAAAATTGAGGAGATTTATTCATCTCATTTGTATATGGATTATGGTTATATGTACCATTTTTCCTGTTTTGTAACTATTCATAAATTTTCAATTAAAAAGAGCAATACCTTTACTTAAAATTAGGCAAATGGAATGGATAATATTTTAAGAATAGAACATGTACATCAGTACAACACCCTGATGGGACAAAAAACATTGCATCCGCTGATAAGTATTATAGATCTCTCTAAATCAGGGCCAATCCGGCATCTGCGCAAGTACATGGGCATTTATGTCATTTTTTTGAAAGACGTAAAGTGTGGCGATATAAAATATGGGAAGCAAAATTATGATTACCAGGACGGAACGCTTATGTTTGTTGCCCCCGGACAGGTGATCGATATTGATAACAACGGTGAATACTTTCAACCCAATGGAAAAGCATTGATTTTCCATCCTGACCTTATCCGTGGGACAAGCCTAGGTCAGCGTATCAGGGAATATTCCTTTTTTTCGTATGAAAGCAACGAAGCCCTTCATCTCTCGGATGAGGAACGGCAAATTGTAACTGATTGCCTGAACAAAATTGAAACTGAACTGAACCATTCTGTTGACAAACACAGCAAAATGCTTATTGTATCCAATATCGAACTGTTGCTTAATTACAGTGTCCGTTTTTATGACCGGCAGTTCATAACCCGAAGCCACATCAATCACAGCTTATTAACCCGATTCGAAACGTTATTAAACGATTATTTTGAATCGGACAAGCCTCAGAAAATTGGATTACCAACCGTTAAATATTGTGCTGATCAGCTTAACCTTTCACCTGGTTATCTTGGCGATTTGATTAAAAAAGAGTCCGGCAAATCAGCTCAGGAACATATACAATTAAAATTGATAGATAAAGCAAAAGAAAAAATTCTGGAACCTGGAAAAACAGCTAGTGAAATCGCCTATGAACTTGGGTTTAAGCATCCACAACATTTCAGCAGGATGTTCAAGAGTGAAACCGGCTATACACCCAATAAATACAAGACATTAAGCTGAATTGAGAATTCTGGTCTAATGTAATTCAAGACAAAAACTCACTCACAAATCCAAGTTCGATTAAATGTGCAACTAATTCGAACTTTCACTATAGTTCGAGAAAACGTTGGTTTCTCCGAATTGATTTAGATCTATTTTAATCACAAAAATTAATATTTTGCTTTACTTTAATTTATATTTTTAACAACGAATTGGTGAAATCAGGGTGTTTATTTTGTATCTCAATCCACTCAAAATAATGATTCTATAAATCTCCAATTAACAACTATATTTCAACATAAAATATGCCCCCAATATTAAAACACTGACCAATGAGTTATTCCAGGATTTTATTTACAATTGTTTTAATAACTACAAGTGCATTATTGCATGCACAGAACAAGATCCAAGGTTATATTATTGACAAAAAGACTTCTGAACCTCTACCGTATGCCTGCATTGGGGCAATACAACTGCAGTATGGATGTTATGCCGACAGTACCGGATTATTTACCCTTTTCTTTTCTAATGAAAATGATTCTGTGCAAGTATCTTATTTAGGCTACAAAAGCCTATTCGTTACAGTGAGGGATTTAAAAAAAAATACAAAGGTTTGTTTGGAAGCAAATCCATGGCAACTGAAGGATGTAACTGTAATTCCTAAGAAATCGAAGAAAAAAGAATTTGAAATTGGTTTTTTTAAAAAGAAAACAGTAATGCTTAGAGTCCCAGCTTATCCAATAAATATTTATACAACTTTTATTCCTTTTCCTAACAAAGGATCAAACGTAATAATCAGGTCAGTTAAATTTGTGTATGCTGCTTCACCCAAAAACTACCCCATAAGAATACGGATTTTTAAAGCTAACGAGAAGGGAGAACCTGGAGAAGATTTAGTTAACGACAATATAGTTTTTAATAGTTTTAAACCCCAAAGAGCTCTGATAAATTCTGTTGCCAATATTGATGTTTCAAAATATAACATTACTATGCCCAAAAATGGTGTTTTTATTGGCATTGAATGGCTATGTGATGGTAATCTCCTCAATTATAAAACCAAAACATGGGCCGACGGCCCTTATATTAATTCTGTGAAAACCGGCAATACGCAACAATGGATAAATTTTAACAATAATTCACATTGGGGAAAAACAACCAATAGTTATAGCTTAGCTATTGGTTTAAATGTTGTAGCCTATTACGATTAAAATTATCATAAAACGGTCGTTAAAAGAAATACATCTTTAAAACTCATGCTATTTCTCAATTTTGAAATTAACCGAACTATCACCTAAGTTGGAGAATACGTTCGTTTTCCCGAAAGTTAATTACTAAATAAAAAACTGAAGCATTGTCCTGTTAGTCATTAGAGAAATCATTATTTTTCAATAGAATACACATAATAATTTTCATTATCAAGTATATAGATTTCACACCATAAAATATCTATCAAGTGTTTTTTAAGAGCGGTGATATTTTTATTGTATTTATTAGTATATGAATTCAACCTATCAGGATTATTAACTGGTTTAATTTTTTCTATTGCAATCTTCTTAATACCGGGATTTAATTCCAGTTTATTAATGCTATTTCTATACTTTTCCATCTCTTCCTTTAAGTTAGAATTATTGAAGGTTTTAGAATAAAGATTTTCAGTATTAAAATCTGAAGTATTATATCCGCCATTTTCTATTAAATACAATATATAGCTTTTTAATTTTTGTGAGGCTGGTTTAAGGCCTGATAATACTGAAGGGTTTTGGATCTTGTAGTTAAGGTATAAAGAATCTAATTCATTTTCCAGTTTACCAATCCTTAAATCCACATCCTTTTTTATATATACATTCTCAATTTCAAGAGTCAATGAATCCTTTACTATTGACTTTGTAACAACAATTGAATCTTGTCCGTAACACATGAAAGGTAGTGCCAAACAGCAGAATGTCACAAAATTGAATATGGATTTCATAAATGTTAATTTTTCATTATAGATACGGATTTCGAAAATAAAGGTTTGATCCAATAGATATTTCAGCGATACTGACCCCCATTTCGGAGATGTTGACCCCCCTGAGGTTTTAATTTCAAAGAACAGATAAAACTGACATTATTTCCTTTTCTTCCTTAATGT
>JAJYAG010000126.1 GCA_021779665.1 Bacteroidota bacterium
CCGATCTTGTTGGAAGATTAAATTACGATTATGCCGGAAAGTACCTGGTGGAGTATAGTTTCAGGTATGATGGTTCGTCGCGTTTTCCTAAGGACAAGAGATGGGGTTACTTCCCAAATTATCAGCTGGGCTGGAGAATATCGGAAGAATCGTTTATCAAGAACAATTTAACTTTTATCGATAACCTGAAAATTCGCGGAACCTATGGTATCCTGGGTGATGACGCCGCTGCAGATGCGTATTCCTTTATTTCGGGTTACGATTATCCGTATGCTGGTGGCAGCACTTCGCAGGGTAAATACCCGTCGGGTTACTTTTTCGATGGTGTATTCACCAATGTATTAGGTTTCCGTGCCCCTGCAAACATGGATGTCACATGGTATACCTCCAAAACCACCGACTTTGGTCTGGATCTGGATTTATGGAGAAATAAACTGGGCTTTACCGTTGACGTGTTTCAACGTAACCGGGAAGGATTGCTCGCCAACAGAAATGTAAGCGTGCCAAGTACTTTTGGAACCAATATGCCCCAGGTGAATATCAACAGCGATCAAACCCAGGGTCTCGACCTCGAAATCCGTCATAGAAACAAAGTTGGCGATTTTATGTATTCGGCAATTGGTACATTTTCCTATACACGTACCAAAAGGATACATGTGGAAGGAAACAACAAAATCAGCCAGGGTAATTCCATGGATAACTGGAAAACCGGACAGGAATCGCGCTACAACGATGTTTGGTTTGGACTTGAAGGCGATGGACAATATCAGTCTTTTGATGAAATATCCCTATCGGACCTTCCCACCGGAACCAATATTTTACCTGGGGACTTCAAATACAAGGACTGGAACAACGATGGCATTATAGACGGAAACGATGACCATCCAATTGCAATCAATGGCACTACCCCTTTGATGTTTTTTGGATTAAACCTTTCGGCAGAGTACAAAGGTTTCGACCTGAGTATGATGTTTCAGGGTGCAGCAATGGCTTATGTTGCTTATGCCGAACAGCTCGCCACTCCACTTTCGTGGGATGGAAATGCGCTGAATTATTTAACAAACCGCTGGCACCCGGTTGATCCAAAGGCTAATCCTTACGATCCTTCCAACCAGTGGGTGAGCGGTAAATATCAATACGGAGCCAAAGCAGGCGATAAAAACTCGACCCAAATGATTCAGGATGGTAAGTATATCCGCTTAAAGACAATAGAACTCGGATATACTGTTCCTCAATCACTGCTTAAGAAAATAAAAATTAGAGATTTAAGAGTTTATGTAAGCGGATATAACCTTTTAACCTTAACTAAAATTGAAGCCCTTGATCCGGAACATCCTGCAGAAGACAGCGGGTATACTTATCCGCTCAATAAAACCATCAATTTTGGTGTAAACCTTTCATTCTAATACCCATTTAAAATTCGAGAAAATGTTAAAAAAAATATATTTATTCCTTATAATTCTTGGGGTGTTCGCATCGTGCGAAACCCTGGATGTTCCACCGGTAAATGTCCTTACAGATACCGATATTTACAACGAAGGCGGTATGAAGGCCTACATGGGCTCACTATATGGCCGACTGCCCATGGAAGATTTTAATACATCCACCGCCGGAGGCCAGCAGGGCTTCTTTTTCTGGAACAGTATCTCAAGTGATATGGTTAGTACCGGAGAAACTGTAAACCGTAATCAAACAGGTATTTATCATCCTACCGGGAACTATTGGGGCGAAGGTTATAAGATTATCCGTAATGCCAACGATTTGATTCAGAAGCTGCCTGATTATGTCGGCAAACTTTCAGAAGCAGAAACATGGATTGCCGAAGCCAGATTTATTCGCGCCTATGTTTATTTCTATCTGGTAAAATTGTACGGCGGTGTTCCTCTGTTAGATAAACCACAAAGCTTTACCGACAGCACCTTTTATGTTCCACGTAAAAGTCATAAGGAATGTATTGACTTCATTTTAAGCGATCTCGACTATGCCATTCAGAATATGCCTGCAACAAGCCAAAAAGGCAGGGCCAATAAATATGTGGCTGCAGCATTAAAATCGAGGGTTGCCTTATTTGCCGGTTCTATTGCCCGGTATGGTCAACTTTATAACCACACCTTTGATGGCGTTATGCTATGCGGTATTCCTGAAACCGAAGCAAATAATTACTTCCAGTTAGCCTGGGATGCCGCTAAACTATTTGATGGAACTTCCTACGGCCTTTACGACGCAAAAGCTAAATCCGATCCGGTTCAAAACTTTGCCGATGTTTGGGAAAAAGCAAACGACAGCAAAGAGAGCATTTTTATCCGTCAATACGGTTATCCCGACTACGTGCACAGCTTTGATGTAATTTACAGTCCTCCCCGAATGACTTCGACCTACGGCGACCGCTACAATGTAACACTTGACTGGGTTGAGCTGTTTGACGGATTACCTATCAGCACCGCTACCGGCAGACTCGAAACTGTTGATGCTAACGGCAACTACAAAGTTTATGACGGGCCACAGGCATTGTATGCAAATGCCGAACCCCGACTGAAAGCAAGTATTCTGCTTCCCGGTAACACTTATAAAACTATTGAACTCGATATCAGAAAGGGAATAATTAAGGAAACCATTGACCCTTCAACCCTCATTAAAAAGTTTGTAAATGACGATGGTGTAACAACAACAGCCTACGCTTCCAACGCATGGTTTAAAAGCAATGTGTTAACAACCACTGAAGGTGTTTATGTCCAGGTTCCTTTAGAAACATCCACAGGTGTGAAGCTTAATAAAAACGGCTTAGACGGACCCTGGGGAACATCGGGCGGAACAACTACCACCATCACGGGCTTTCATGGCAGAAAATGGCTCGATTTGACCTTGTCGCCTTCATTAACCAAACTACACTCTTCCTTTCAAAGCTGGATTGACATTCGTCTGGCCGAAGTTATCCTGAATCGTGCCGAAGCAGCGCTTGAATTATCTCAACATGGCGTTACCAGCTATAAAGATGTTGATATGCAAACCGATGCTTATGAGCAGATAAACCTGATCCGCAAACGTGCAGGAGCAACCCTGTTAGCCAGTCCTGCCGAACTTTCATCAGCTCCGGCATTAGCCAAAGGAACCGGCCCCAAATCTTTTGTAGTAGCCCCCACCCGCGGGTTGCAGCTTGTGCGTGTTGAACGATACAAAGAGCTTGCTTTTGAACACAAGCTTTATTGGGACATTCGCCGCTGGTTTAACGCCGATGCTCAGATACTCAACTACAGAAGAAGAATGCTGAGCCCTTTCCTTTTTGCCAAAGGTGCAACGCTCAACCCTGCGGGTAACCCTGTAGGCAAATATATTTACGATGCACGTGTTGCCGAAAGGGCTGCAAGTCCCATCAGTTTTGCCACCAAATATTATTACTTCGGAATACCAGGAGGTGAATTGGTAAGTAATCCGTTACTCAAGCAAAACCTTCAATGGTAATCGGGCAAGTGCTTAATTATTAACTTAAAAATTTGTATATTATGAATATAAAAAGATTTTATTTGCTCTGTATGGCCATTACTGCGCTGTTAACCTATTCGTGTCAGAAGGATAATTATGACGGGCCGGATGCAGCTATCCAGGGACAAATTCTCGATCCAGCCGGAAAACCGCTTCAGTTTGACCAGGGACAAGGCAGCATGAAAATAAAAATGGAAGAACTTACCTGGATCACAGAACAGGGTGGTAAGGCAATTACACCAACCTACCTGGCTGTAAAACAGGATGGTTCGTATCTGAACACAAAAGTATTTGCCGGTAAATATGTAATGACTCCAATTGAAGGACCTTTTTATCCTTACGACATTGCCGGAGACACCGTTGATATTCGTGGATCGGTTACAAAGACCTTTACGGTTACTCCTTATCAGACCGTGGAGTGGGTTGAAGAACCTTTTATCAATGCCGAAGGATTTATTCAGGCTACAATCAGGTATACAAGCAATACCGTTACAGGAATAGCAGCTCCTGCGCCTTTCAAATACAGGTTGTTTATTTCTCCCACCCAGTATGCCGGAGCGGCTACTTTCGATGCCTTACTCACAAACGATGAGGCAAACGTTACCACCAACCCCATCACCATTACTTCGAAAGCAAAGGTGGTTTATCCTAACAGGACGTACTATGTGAGAGGTGGCGTAAACAGTAACGATGCTTTTAAGAAGTATAATTATACCGATATCAAAACTGTTGTTCTTAAGTAGTAATGTATTTAAAATTTCTGCAAAGTCGCAAAGGTTAATTGGTTTAACATTCGCGGCTTTGCAGAATCTAACATCTCTTTTATTTTTCAATTAATGCCACTTCAACTAAAACCTGATTTAAGAATAAGCCTTCATGCAGGCCTCATTACCATCGGCGGTTTTCTGCTGAATAATGATCTTCAGGCGCAGGCTCAGAAAAAGCCTAACCTGTTGTTTATTATTACCGATCAGCAGCGGTTCGATGCTTTAAGTGTGGCAGGCAATCAGGTTTTGAAAACTCCTAACCTCGACCGGCTTGCAAAACAGGGCGTCTGGTTCAAAAATGCCTATACCCAGTGTGCAGTGAGCGGTCCGGCAAGAGCCACCATTCTTACAGGTTGTACTGTTGAAAACCACGGCATTTTAAACAATACCCTGGCCGATGCTTCAACACCCCAGGCACCGGGCTTTATGCCACAGAAAACTTTCGATCAGGTGTTAACGGAGAATGCAGGGTATCATTGCGAGTACTTTGGCAAATGGCACAGCCCGCAGTTTGCGGCTTCGTGCTACAAAAATTCAGTAAAATATACGTCCAGCGGGAGGTACATTTTTGCTTCGAACGGCGATGTCCGCCTTTATAAAGACAACTATCTGGATCAGGTTTTCCCGAAACCCCCACTTAAAACTGGAGAATTATACGATACCTATACCGAGCGGCCCTATATTCCGAATGTATTGGATAAACGTTTTGGTATGACACAAACTGAGGCCGACAATGCTGGTGTCAGCTACGCTCAGCCCGACCTTCACGGGGTAGTTTCCATTCCCCGGGAATACACACTCACGGCTTACAGGGCAACACAAACCATGGAAGCCCTCGAACGACTTAAAGATAGTACATTCAGCATCACCTGTTCATTTCATTTTCCGCATGCACCTATGCTGCCCGTGAAATACTATTCTGATATGTTTCCGGCGAACAACATGCCTGTGCCAGCAAGTATTTCAGATCCGATGCTGAATTCACCATATAAAAATGCGAACTCCCGTACCAAAAATCCGGAATATGCCGATCCGCAGAAAATTAAATACCTGATATCCGATTATTATGCCCTTGTAAAGGAAATAGACGACTGGACGGGGAAAATCCTTGCAAGGCTCGATGAACTGGGCCTGACAGATAACACCATTGTGATTTTTACAAGCGATCATGGCGAAATGCTTGGAGCACATGGCATGCGCGAAAAAAATGTGTTTCTGGAAGAATCAGCTCACATTCCTTTGATGATCAGGTTCTCCGGTCGTATTAATTCCGAAAAGGTGATTGAAGATTATGTTTCCAATATCGATCTGTATAGCACTATTCTCGATTATTGCGGCGTGTCCGGCCCCGCCTCCGATGGCAAAAGCCTGCGCGGACTCATTGACGGTACCGATCAAAACAGGAGTAAATACATCGTAACCGAATGGCTGAGCAGTAATGACAATGTTCCCGATTATATGATCCTGAAGGATGGCTGGAAGTTGTTCATTCCTTATTCTGCCACCTCAACGGTTATTGATGCTCTTTATAACCTGAAAACCGACCCTTTGGAAATGAATAATTTACTGGGCAGCAATCCGGGCAGAAATCTTTATACCGCAAAAGTGAATGAATTGCATGCCGATCTTGCTCAATGGCTAAATAATAAGAAGTCAATTCATTATGAAGGAGTGAGAACCCGCAACCTTACAGGTACAGTTTTGTCAGCCAATAGTAATCACATTCCTGAAAATGGCATCCATATATTCCCGAACCCCACTTCCGGGCCAATCACCATTGATAGCTTCTGCGCGAAAGTTGATGGGATCGATGTTTACGATCTGGCCGGACGAACGGTTTACAGCGATAAAACGCCTTTTACAGGACAAAAAAACATTGTACTGACATTAATGTCAGGAGTTTATGTAGTACGGTCGGGAAATGAATTTCAGTTCCCGCCTCAAAAAATCAGGATTGAATAGCTGTTAACTCATTAAAATTATGAATTCTATTTGTCAACTTATTAAATATTAACTTAATGCAAAAATTCCGGAGTTTCATTACCACTTTAAGCCTGTCGCTGCTATCAGTTACAATAGTATCTGGTCAGGACGACTTTACAAAATTTGTCGATCCCACTATTGGCAATGTTTCGCAACTGTTGGTGCCTACTTACCCGACTTTCAGTTTACCGAATCAAATGATCAGGATGTTTCCGCGGAAAACCGATTACATTGCCGATCAGGTAATTGCCTGGCCTTTTCAGGTTGAGGCCCATCGCTCTCCGGGTATTCTGAATATGAAAGTCAGCCTGGGCGAGATCACTGAAGAAACATGGAATCGCAAAATGACCATCGATCACGACCTCGAAGTTGTGCGCCCGTGGCTGTATTCCACCTACCTCGTAGACGATGATATTACAGTGAGTTATGCGCCTGCAAAAAAATGCGCCATTTACAAAATTGATTTTCCGGTTGCTGCAGTTAAAAATATACTTATTGACGGCACCGACAAAATGCAGGGTGAAGCCCTGACTCAGAACAGCTTTTCGATAACCGAACAGTATACCTATACCACAAGAGGCACAAGTCCCGAAACCCGGAAAATGCAGGTTTATTGTTACGGAGAACTTACTGATCAGAATGGAAATCCATTATCAGGAATGAAAATAAACCCTTTAAAAGGAAGAATGTCTATCAGCCTAAGCGGAACTGAATCGAAAACAGTACTCATAAAATATGCGATCTCATACATCAGTCCGGAACAGGCAAAAAAGAACTTCAAAGCCGAAGTCGCCGGTGCAGGTTTTGATAATATCGCTGCCAGCGGTAAACAAGCATGGGAGAAAGTAATCAATCAGATTGAAGTGGAAGGCGGAACGGAGGCTCAGAAGCGCTCGTTTTACACATCGCTCTACCGCACCTATGAAAGAATGATCGACATCAACGAAGACGGCCAGTATTACAGCGGATACGATGCCCAGATACATAAAAGCAACCGTCCGTTTTATGTGGACGACTGGACCTGGGACACTTATCTTGCCAAACACCCGCTCAATTCCATCCTGAACCCGAAAATGCAAAGCGATATTCTCAATTCGTATGTTCAGATGTATGAGCAGAGCGGCTGGATGCCAACATTCCCCGAGACTATGGGTAATCACATGTGCATGAACAGTTTTCACTCATCCTCCTTGTTTATTGATGCTTACCGGAAGGGCATTTCGGGTTATAACATTGAAAAAGCTTACGAAGGGGTGAAAAAGAACCTGACCGAAGCCACCATGCTGCCATGGCGGCAGGGTTTACCCAAAACCCGTCTCGACGACTTTTACCATAAAAATGGTTTTCTGCCGGCACTTAAACCGGGTGAAGAGGAAAGTGAGCCGATGGTTGATAAATTTGAAAAACGCCAGTCGGTGGCTGTTACCCTGGGGATGAGTTACGATGCATGGACTCTGGCCCAGCTGGCTAAAGAACTTGGAAAAACAAACGATTATAAATACTTTTCTGAGGTATCCAATAACTATAAAAAACTATGGCATCCCGAGATGCGGCTTTTTATGCCAAAAGACGAAAAGGGAAATTGGATCATGATCAACCCCAAACTCGACGGCTGCCCGGGGTTCCGCGATTACTACGACGAAAATAACGGCTGGACGTATGCCTGGCAGGTACAACATGATGTTGACGGCTTAATCAACCTGCTTGGTGGAAAAAAGAACGCCGAAGAACGTCTCGACCAGTTATTCAGGGAGCCTCTTGGAGTTTCGAAACAGAAATACCTCGCTGATGCCCCCGATGCTACCGGTCAGGTGGGACAATACGTAATGGGCAACGAGCCTTCTTTCCATATTCCTTACCTGTACAACTATTTTGGAGCCCCCTGGAAGGCTCAGAAAAGAATTCGTTTCCTGCTCGATGTGTGGTTCAAGGATAACATCTTCGGCATTCCCGGCGATGAAGACGGTGGCGGTATGTCAGCTTTTGTGGTTTTTTCGTCCATTGGGTTTTATCCAGTTACTCCCGGCTTGCCCATTTACACCATTGGAAGTCCGGTGTTTGAAACATCGACAATACATCTGCCCGACAATAAGCAGTTTAAAGTAATTGCAAAAGGAGCGAACCGGGAGAATAAATATATCCAAAAAGCTTTTCTTAATGGGAAAGAAATAGATACACCTTTCTTTTCCCATCAGCAACTAATGGCCGGAGGCACGCTGGAACTGATCATGGGCAATAAACCCAATAAGGAATGGGGTAAAAATGCAGTTCCTCCGGTGAAATAAATGCTATCAACTTAATACAAACAGAATGAAAACAAGTTTATCAGGGATTTTTTTAATACTTATACTTTGTAGCTATGGCGGCGCAGTAACTACAAAAAGTATTCAGGATTTCGGAGTAAAACCGGGCAATAGTGCTTCCATCAACAAAATAAACTTGCAAAAAGCAATTGATTGGGCTTCGGAAAGAGGTGCTGCCTTGTTTGTCGAGCCATCTGATGAGCCATATCCTGTTGATGGTGGCCTGATTTTGAAAAAGAATGTTTCCCTGATTGGCGTCCATGGACCTACACCGCGTGGAACCGTTCATTCTTCAAAAAAGCAACCTGTTGGCAGTGTCTTTAAAATCACTGATAAGGATAGCGTGTTTATTACGGTTGAAACCGGAACCCAAATTAAAGGGATCCAATTTTGGTATCCCGAACAAACCATTAAAAATCCGGCACAAATTATTCCTTATCCTGCCACCATTCAGGTGTCGAAAACAGGCCGAACTCAGGGCGTTTTTCTTTCCTGCCTCACCTTTTATGGCGAATATCTGGCTTTCGATTTTTATGCCGACAGAAGAAATCCTTGTGAATTAATGACTTTTGAACATTGCTATGGTTATCCTCTTAGTGGTGAATTTATTCGTATTGATTATTGCTACGATGTTCCACGTATCCTGCATTGCCATGTAAATCCGGCAATACAGCGTTTTATCGGAGGACAATACAGTCGTGCCGTGGTCGATACAGTGATTGCCAAAAAAACATTTACCTATACGATTAAACATACCGACAATGCACAATTAATGGATCTCTTTACTTTTGGCGTGTACGGCGGCATTTTGTTAGATGGCGACACATACGGACAACTGACCAATTTTAACTTTGACTGTGTGGCAGTTGGTATTCATAAAAAGGGGAACAACACCAAAAACCGTAACTGGCAAATTGCTCAAGGGTCTATAATAGCCAACTGCGGCGAACCCGTTCGAAACATTCATCCAATAATTGTCGAAGGAGAAGGACATACTGCTATCACCAACGTTGAAGCCTTTTCGGGCGGAAACGGCGCATTAACCACAGTACCTGAAAACCAATCGTGGGATTATTTAACTGTAAGAGGGGATAAAAAGTTAACTGTTTCAATCTTCGGTAGCCGAATGAGAAATTACTTTTCTGATTCTCCCGTCAGCAGGGAAAACAACAATGCTATTATCTATATGTCGGGTTGTTTTGACAAGGATGAAAACCTGTACAATAAAACGATTAATTAGTTAGATATGAGAAGTTTAGTTCGCTCTTTCTATTTATTTTTTTCTCTGCACCTGTCCTTTGGTTGCTTTGTAAATGCACAATCTGATGAAACAAAACAGCCCGATAACCAGGTAATAAAGCTGATGACTTACAATCTTAAGTTTGCCAGCCCGACATTCACTCCCTCCTGGGAAGTAAGACGCGAAATGCAGATTGATTTAATAAATAAGTATTCGCCCGATGTTATTGCCACCCAGGAAGGTTTAAAAGAACAAATAGATTATTTAGCGGAGCATCTTCCTGATTATATTGTTGTTGGCGAAGGGAGAAAAGGAGGCGATGACGATGAACACATGGCTATATTTTTTAAGCGGGATAAATTCCGCCTCCGGGAAATGCAAAGTTTTCAGCTTTCGAAAACGCCTGAAATGATTGGCAGCGGACCGGAGGTTAATCCCCGAATGGCAACCTGGGTGCGTTTGGCATTCATAAACAAACCGGGCGAAGGTAAAAACCAATATCCTCAGGATTATAGAGGCCACTGGGAAAATAATTGTGAGTTTTATGTTTTCAATACTCATTTTTTCAACGGCCCTGCTCCACTGGCAAGATTAAATGCATCAAAATTAATCATTAACAGAATTAATGCTTTGAGCCGCTTTGGAGAGTGGGAAAAAGAACGCCCTGTATTTCTGATGGGTGATTTTAATTGCCGTCCCGGCAGTGAACCCTACAAAGTCCTTGTTGGTGATAAAGATTCTACAAACACCGATTTGCTTAAAAATACTTTTGAAGATAAAACCAAAATTGACTGGATTCTTTACAAAGGTCCGGTAAAGGTGCTTAAATATGAGGATGTAGATTACAATGTAAAGGGAGTTTATCCCTCTGACCATAAGCCTCTTTATGTGGAAGTAAAGATTACAGATAATTAATCGTAACATAGAAAATGATTATGAAAATTTCTCAGGTTCTGTTTACAACAAGCATATTTTCTTCAATTTTTTCGTTGCCGGCAAGTAGCAAAGAAGCGCCAAAACGCAATAAAAAGCTCAATGTCATCATCCTGTTTGCCGACCAGCATAATAAAGATGTGATGGGTTTTGAAGGCCATCCCGATGTGCTGACTCCAAATCTGGATAGACTTGCAAGCCAGTCGGTTATTTTCGACCGTGCTTATTGTTCTGTCGGAATAAGCGCTCCTTCGAGGTCGTCGCTTATGACAGGCTTATATCCCCGCACACTGGGTTTGCTCTCGAACAACGAGAGAACTTCCGTTATGAACGATGCTGTTTCGCTGGCTACCGTTTTTCAGCATAACAGCTACAGAACCTATGCATTCGGTAAAAGGCATCTTTACGGAGGCACCGATGCCGGTTGGGATGTGCAGCAAAGCCATCTATGCAACGAAACACCCGGAAACAGCTACACAGAATGGGTCGAGAAGAATGGCTATGGAAAAGAATTTGCCATGGATTGGGCTGCTGAGTTTGGCAAAGGCTCGGAGTGCTCGTCGTTTGCCGGCCAGAAAATACCCATTGCCGATTTGGGAACCCGTGTTACGGACCTCCCCGAAAATATGACCATGGAGGCTTTTACAACCCAGCTTACTGTTAAAATGATCAAAGAACAGGCAAAAAATAATCAGCCGTTCTTTTGCTGGGCTACATTTTACAGGCCGCATCAGCCCTATACTCCTCTTAAAAAGTACATGGATATGTACGATGTTTCCAAATGGGGCGAAGGAAGAAAAAAAGGCAGTTCCATAAGGAAGCCTGCAAGCCTTTACGAACCAAAGGGAAATATCCCTCCCATGATGGAAGCCATCCGCGATGGCGTAAATAAGGTGTGGAATGTGAATAAAGCTTTTGACGATGAACAGCTCTGGCGAAATTACGTGGGCGCTTACTATGCACTGGTGACCGAAATTGACCATTGCGTGGGAGAAATACTCAAAGCCCTTGACGAAGCAGGCATCGCCGATGAAACCATTGTGATTTACACCTCCGACCATGGCGATTTTGTGGGTAACCATGGAATGGTCGAAAAATGTGCCCCGGGACAAAATATTTACGAAGACATTTTGAATATTCCCCTGATTATCCGCTACCCGGGAAACAAACAAAAAGGTAAACGGGAGGCCGGATTGGTGAGCTTGGTGGATATATATCCAACGCTTGTTGAGCTTTTGGACCTAAAAATGCCAGCGGTTAAATACCCGGTTCAGGGTGAGTCCATTGCCAAAACCATCACCAAAGGAAAACCTGTAGAACGCAACTATCTGGTTTCGGAAAGCTGGTCGCAGGCAACGGTGATTACCAAAGACTATAAGCTGGGAATGATGATTGATCCGGGTGAAGCTTTACGGAAATTTGATTTCCGTTCGTTTGGCGATCAGTTTTTTGTGCGGAAGGCTGACTCACTGGAAGTGAAAAATCAGATCGGCAACAATGAATACAGCTCGGTAATCGGGCAGCTGAGAGCTTACTATCAGGATTTTTCTTCGAAAGTTTCTGATGTAGGTAAAGAGGAAGTAGTAAAAAATGCAAAAAAATAAAAAACTATGAATCGACGTTCGTTTGTTAAGAAAACTTCCCTGGCAGCAACCGCAGGGGTAACAATTTTAAATTTTCCTATATTCGGAAAAAATGCTCCCAGCAACAAAGTGGTTCTTGCTGTAATGGGTGTTAACAGTCGTGGTTCGTTTCACCTTAAATACTTTTCTCAAATTCCGGGAGTGGAGATAGCATACATTTGCGATGTGGAAGATGGTGCAATTAAAAAAGGATTTGATGTACTAAGGGATTCTCAACGCCAGCCCACCCTTGAAAGAGATATTCGCAAATTAGTTGCAAAAAACGATTTTGATGCACTGGTAATTGCGGCTCCCGACCATTGGCATGCTCCGGCGGCTTTAATGGGAGTTGCAAACGGGAAACACGTGTATGTGGAAAAACCTGCCGGTCATAACCCGCGCGAGACCGAAATTCTGATTCAGGCGAGGGCAAAATACAATAAGCTAATACAGGTAGGTAGCCAACGTCGTTCGTTCCCCTATATGATTGAGGCAAAAAAATTAATCAGTGAAGGCATTATTGGTAATCCATATATGGGGAAATCGTGGTATACCAACAATCGCAAACCTATTGGTACAGGCAAAGTAATTCCTGTTCCTTCAACCCTTAATTTCGATTTGTGGCAGGGACCTGCTCCCCGCAGGGATTACAAAGACAATCTGGTTCATTATAACTGGCATTGGTTCTGGCATTGGGGTACCGGAGAAACCTGCAATAACGGCAACCACGAGTTGGATTGTCTGCGTTGGTTTATGGATGCTGATTTTGCCACAAAAGTAACCTCCTCCGGGGGACGTTATGCCGCCAAGGATGATTGGGAAACTCCAGATACTCAAATTGCATCGTTCGAATTTGGAAATAACAAAGTTATAACCTGGGAAGGCCGCAGTTGCAATTCTTTCCCCATCGAAGGAGAGAGCAGAGGTTTTATTGTATATGGGGATAAAGGAACCCTTGTTAACGGAACCAAATTTTATGATAACAACAATAAACTTATCAGAGAAATAAAAACCGATATTAACGCAAGTTCTACAAATACAGTAAGTTCAACCGGGAATGCCGATGTGACACACCTTGTGAACTTTATAGAAACCATCCGCGGTAATGCCACTCTCACGGCTCCAATTGAAGAAGCACATAAGAGTGTGCTGCTTTGTCATTTGGCAAATATTGCTCAACGCACCGGATCAACAATCAATTGTGACCCTGAAAACGGACATATCCAGGATAACAGGGAAGCTATGAAACTTTGGAGCCGAAGCTATGAAAATGGATGGGAAATGAATCTCTAAAAGGAACAAACAAACCTATGAAACATTTTTATTCATCTTCCCTGCTGATTACCGGCGCTCTTTCAGCAGTTACAGTGGCTTCGGGACAAAAAGCAAAGTATCCGAATGTTCTTTTGATCATGACCGACCAGCAGGCGTGGAATGCTGTTGGGTATGCGGGAAATAAAATTATCAAAACACCAAATCTTGACCGGCTGGCAAGCCAGGGAGTCAACTTTTCCCAGGCAGTTACACCATGCCCGGTGAGCGCTCCGGCACGTACCTCAATTTTAACGGGCCGGTTACTTGAAAAAACAACCGTCCGGGGTAATACCGATGCCAAAACAGCAGATTGCTATTATCCTACGTTCGACGAAATTCTTGCAAAAAGAGGATATGCTCCCGAAGTTTATGGCAAATTTCACTCACCGGAACACATGGCCAGGGTTTACATGAACCCTCCGGTAGAAGGAATGACAGGTACCAGCCCCATCATCAACTGGGAACCTCTTTATGTGAAGTTTATTCAGGAAAATTTTGCAAAAAGGCCCTTAAAGCCCGGTGAAATGTACGAAACCACGTTCTATGGAGGTGCCGTTCCTTACAAACTTGATCCTACCGACAGGTATTACAAATATTTACACTCAGGGATTATTCCCGATGAAGAACTGAAAACTCCTTTGAGTCAGGCCGATATCCATGGCGTACTCGATTTACCAGCCGACTATACCATTACAGCTGTGCAGGGTAAGCAAGCAATTACAGCCCTGGAGCGGCTTCAAAGTAAGCAGTTTATTCTTACCTGCTCTTTTCACTGTCCACATGTGCCAATAACACCATCGGAGCCTTATGCATCCATGTACAAGGCTAAGGATATGGTAACCCCTGTATCTATTCAGGACCGGAGGGAAAACTCGCCCTACAACCCTGGCAAAATATTTTCGCCCTATAATGAAAAAGATAAAGTGCAGTATATGACTGCAAATTACTACGCATTTGTGACTGAAGTTGACGATTGGGTTGGAAAGATTCTGAATAAACTGGATGAGTTGAAGTTATCAGAAAATACCCTGGTCATTTTTGTTTCCGACCATGGTGAGATGCTGGGCGCACATGGAATGCGTGGTAAATTCTGTTTTTATGAAGAGTCGGTCCGGGTACCTTTTTTAATTCGTTACCCCGGCCAGATTAAAGCGGGTCAAACCATTTCAACACCCGTTTCAGTTCTCAATATTTTCCCCACAATTCTCGATTATGCCGGAGTAAAATCAATTCCCACCGATGGCTATTCGCTCCGTGGGGTTATGGAAGGTACCGGAACTCCAAAATACGATTTTGCTGTTTCCGAATGGGAATGGGCAAATGGCAATGTTCCGTCCATCATGATCCGGACTGAGAACTGGAAACTAATGACTACCCATCGCAACGGGGGTAAAAACATTGAAGCCCTTTACGATTTAAAAAACGATCCCTTTGAAATGAATAATCTTTTGGGATCTAATCCCGACCGGCTTAAATACAAAAAAACAGCCGAAGAGTTGCGCTCAAAACTGGCAGGGTATTTAAAGGATGTTAACTACCCGCTTGTAAAAGGAGTTGAGGAACGGATTCTGATACATGAATGAATTAAGAAATAACAAACTATATGACCACATCTTATAAAATGGCGCTGAAAACAGGTTCCGGAATGCTTTTAAGCCTGTTTGTCTCGTTTCATGCAACTGCCCAAAAGAAGCCCAACCTTTTGTTTATCATGACCGACCAGCAAAGGTATGATGCTTTGAGCCTTGCCGGAAATAAAATTCTGAAAACCCCAAACCTCGATCGCCTGGCTAAGCAAGGTGCCTGGTTTAAAAATGCTTATACTCCCTGTGCGGTTTCCGCTCCGGCCCGATCGTCTATTCTCACGGGTACAACCGTGGAAAATAATGGCATGAAAACAAACGACCGTGCTTATTATTACAAGGAGGAGGGGTTAATGAAAATGATAACTTTTGATGAAATTCTTACAAGCAAAGGATATCGTTGCGAATACTACGGCAAATGGCATACACAGACAGCGCACGCCGCAATTTATAAAAACCCGCTGCTAACGGCTAAAAGTGGGAAATCGGTTTTTGGGCCAGAGGGTCAAAGCCTGATATATCATGATTATATTGATGAGAAATCGCCCAAACAAGCTGTTCGCGAAGGAGAATTGTTCGATCAGACATCACAACGAAGCTATATTCCCGATCCGCTTGATAAATTTTATGGTAAAACCTACGACGAAGTTGTAAAACAAAAACTTAAAACTGTTCAACCCGATTTACACGGCAGATTGATGATTGACAAAGAATACAGTTTTACAGCTTTCCAGGCAAAACAAACCATCGAGGCCCTTGAACGCCTTAAGGACTCCGCTTTTAGTATTACCTGTTCTTTTCACTTTCCTCATTCGCCCATGTTACCCACCGAACCTTATTACAGTATGTATCCTGTAAAGGACATGGTGCCGCCTCTGAGCATTTCGGATAACATGGAAAACTCGCCTTATAGGAAAGCCAATGGCAGACTCGGAAATCCCGAATATTCCGATCCTGAAAAAATCAAATATATGATTTCGGCCTATTATGGATTGATTACCGAGATTGACGACTGGGTAGGAAAAATTCTAACCAAACTGGATGAACTGGGACTGAGCGAGAATACCCTTGTGATATTCACGAGCGATCATGGCGAAATGCTCGGTGCTCATGGTCTGCGGGAGAAAAACATATTTCTGGAAGAGTCGGCCCATATTCCATTGTTTATGCGTTTCCCCGGGAAAATAAAAGAAAATACAGTGGTAAACGGATATGTTTCCCTGGTCGACCTTTTTGCAACCATTCTGGATTACACAAAAGCAGGGACATACAAGTCGGATGGAAAAAGCCTTCGCGGATTAATTGAAGGAAAAGACAAAAAGCACGGGAAATATGTGGTAACTGAATGGGATTACCGTGGCGATACCGAGTCGAACTACATGGTCCTGAAAGACGGCTGGAAAATGATTATTCCTTATTCCGAAACTTCAAATGTAATCAATGCGCTGTATAACCTCAATGAGGACCCCTTGGAGATGAATAATCTCATTGGCAATAATCCGGAACGAAAGAAGTACGCTGCAAAAACCGAGGAACTCCGCAAATGTCTGCTCGAATGGCTTGTAAAGAACAAGTCGAAGCATATTGAAGGAGTTAAGAAAAGAATGTTAATCTAATCACCGAAACAAATGAGTAATTTTTTACTAAACAGATTGAAACTGAGAACAGCCTTCTTTATTTGTGCTCTTACTGGCTTTCAGCATCATATCTCAGCACAGAACCTCACACGGTTTGTCGACCCGCTGATTGGCTCCGGTGGGCACGGACATGTGTTTGTAGGCGCAAGCGTGCCGTTTGGAGCGGTGCAGGTGGGCCCCAATAATATTTACAAAGGTTGGGACTGGTGCTCTGGTTATCACTACAGCGACAGTCTTATCATTGGCTTTTCGCAGTTACACCTGAGCGGCACGGGTATTGGCGATCTGGCCGATGTGCTGATTATGCCCATTGCCGGAGATGTTGTCCTTGACAAAGGAAGGCAGGAGTTTCCCCATCATGGATATCTGTCGACCTTCAGCCACAAAAACGAGACAGTCCGCCCCGGTTATTATTCAGTGAAAATGGACAATGGTGTGGCAGTGGAACTCACAGCTACCGAAAGAACAGGGTTTCATCAATATCGCTTCCCCGAAGGGAAAGAAGCACACGTGATGATCGATTTGAAAGAAGGTATTAACGACAAAAGTACCGATACTTACCTCGAACAAACGGATGAATTTACGCTCAAAGGCTATCGCTTTTCATCGGGGTGGGCTAAGGAACAGCAGGTTTATTTTGCCATCCGTTCCTCGAAGCCAATCAAAAATCTGGTTCTCTACAACAACGACAAACCGCTTGCAGAGAAAAAAGCACAGGGCAAAACGGTGAAAGGGGTGATCGGTTTCAATCCGGGCGATTTTGTACAGCTGAAGGTGGGCATTTCGCCCGTAAGTGCTGAAAATGCACTGGCCAATATTGAAGCTGAAATTCCGGAATGGAATTTTGATGAAATAGCAAAGCTGGCCGATGCCAAATGGAATAGAGAACTTTCCCGCATCGAAATTGAAACCAAAAACGAAGCCGATAAAAGGATTTTTTACACGGCTATGTTTCACGCCCTCATTCACCCTTCGCTGTTCAACGATCACAATGGCGATTACCGGGGAGCCGACAAAAAAATCTATTCCAAACCCGGATTTCAGAATTATTCGGTGTTTTCGACCTGGGATACCTACAGGGCAGCCCACCCGTTGTTTACACTCGTTGCTCCCGATCGGGTGAATGATTTTGTAAACAGCATATTGGCGATAAACGATCAGCAGGGCCATATGCCCATCTGGCACCTCAATGGGAACGAAACCGGGACAATGACCGGTATCAGCAGCTCACAGATAGTCGCCGAAGCATATCTGAAGGGTTTTCGCGGTTTCGATGCCGAAAGAGCCTATCAGGCACTCAGAAAAACCGCCATGTCGGATCTTCGCGGTTTGAATTACCTGCGCGATCTTAAAGTCATTCCTTCCGATACCAACGTTTACAGGCCGGTGGCCCAGGGGATGGAACTTTCTGTAGCCGACGGCAGCATTGCCCTGATGGCAAAAGCTCTGGGGAAAAATGAAGATTATAGCTACTTTAGTAAACGCGCTAAAAACTATAAGCTTTTTTATGATCCGTCGGTTGGGTTTTTCAGAAGCGCTAAAACGAATGGCACACGCAATCCTGCATTTGACCCGTTTAAATCGACAAAGCCCTGGGCAGCTGATTATGCTGAAGGCAATGCCTGGCAATATCTGTGGCTGGCACCTCAGGATGTCCCTGGATTGATTAATTTCCTCGGAGGAAAAGAGAAATTCAATGCAAAGTTAGACAGCTTTTTTACAATTAAAGCGCCGGAAAATTCAGAAGTGCTTATCGACCTTACCGGCCTTATCGGTCAGTATGCACATGGAAACGAACCAAGCCACCACATTGCCTATCTCTATGCTTTCTCGGGCCAGCAATGGAAAACGGCTGAGAAAGTCCGTTACATTTTAAAGGAATTCTATCACGACAATCCCGATGGCGTAATCGGTAACGAGGACTGCGGGCAGATGTCGGCCTGGTACATTTTTTCGTCATTAGGTTTTTACCCTGTTTTCCCTGCTTCCGGTAATTATGTTTTGGGAAGCCCGCTGTTTAATAAAGCCACCATCCACCTACCCGATGGACATAAGTTTACCATCGAAGCGGTTAACAACAGCCCCGAAAATATTTACATACAGCAGATAGAGCTGAATGGCAGGAAATTCACAAGTGGAGCAATAACGCATAATGATATCATGAAAGGCGGTCATTTGAAAATGGTGATGGGCAATAAACCGAATAAGAATTTAAAACTGGATTGAAGCAAGCTAAACTCTTAACAAGATAAGAATGGATATAAACATGACACAGAAAGTCGCAGGATACGATATTTACGGCCTTGCTTATAACTGTCCTTATCTTCAGAGAATTGATGGTTGCCCGTTTAAACCGGTTGATAGCCTCTCGTTTAAAAAAAAGGTGGACTGGATAAGAGGTCTGAATGTAGAGGAAAAAGCAAATATTCTGGACCATCATTCTTTTTGCACCCGAAAGCGGGATACAAACCAGTTCTAATTGGAAAAATAGTGAAACAGACGCATTAATAGGACTATAATTAAATAAGCTTCTTATGAAAAAAACTTCCCGGAAAATAACTTTTCTGCTAATTCTGTTACTCTCAGCAGCAAATCTTCAGGCCAAAGTGAAGTTGCCCTCCATTTTAGGAAATAATATGGTATTACAGCAGCAAACCACAGTGAAGATTTGGGGTTGGGCTGATGGTAATGCCAAAATTAAACTTAAAACTTCGTGGGACAATAAGAGCTATTCAGTCTCAGCCGACAGCAAAGGTTCGTGGTTACTCAGAAT
>JAJYAG010000005.1 GCA_021779665.1 Bacteroidota bacterium
CCGATCTAGAAATGGTTTCGGTAATGGGAGCTTCGGGTTCGGGCAAGTCCACTCTGCTTAACATCCTCGGAATTCTGGACTCGTACGATTCGGGAGAATATTACCTCAATGGAACTTTGATGAGTAATCTGAACGAAAAAAAGGCTGCTTATTATCGTAATCAATACCTGGGTTTTGTATTTCAGAGCTTTAACCTTATTTCTTTCAAGAACGCTCTTGAAAACGTTGCACTCCCGCTATATTACCAAAAAGTAAGTCGTAAGCAGCGCAACAGAATTGCCATGGAATACCTGGACCGAATGGGTTTGAGAGATTGGGCCAATCATATGCCTAATGAACTCAGCGGTGGTCAGAAACAACGTGTCGCAATTGCCCGTTCTTTAATTGGTAAACCCAAAGTAATTCTTGCCGATGAACCAACAGGCGCTCTCGATTCTGTTACTTCCCTGGAAGTTCTCTCCTTTCTGCAGGAAATTAATAAAACCGGAATTACGATGGTAATTGTAACACACGAAAAAGATATAGCCGACCGCACCCAAAGGGTTATCCGGCTTCGTGACGGCGTAATTGAACACGATTATTACAACTTAAACTAATACGCCATGTTCGATTTAGACAAATGGCAGGAAATTTTCAGCACAATTAAAAAGAACAAGCTGCGCACCATCCTGACAGGATTTAGCGTAGCCTGGGGTATTTTTATGCTGGTTATCTTACTTGGTTCGGGCGTTGGACTCGAAAATGGTGTAAAAAAAGATTTCGAAGGCGATGCGGTAAACAGTATCTGGATTTATCAGGGTCAAACATCCATGCCTTACCAGGGCATGAAAGTTGGCCGAAATATCCAGTTTACCAACGAAGATTACGATCGCACGCAAACCATCATAAATGATAAAGGGGAGAATTTCTCAGGCCGTTCTGGAGTAGGGGGTACAGGAGTAATTGCATATAAAAATCAATATGGATCGTTTGAAACCACTCCGGTTCATCCTGGAATGAAATATCTTGAAGATGTTGAGATTCAGGAAGGACGATTTGTTCATAACAGAGATATTTCCGAGAAGAATAAAGTTGTAATTATCAGTTACATTGTAAAGCAGGAACTATTTAAATCGGCGAAAGCCCTGGGTGAATTTATTAAAGTTAATGGGATTCCATTTCAGGTTGTGGGTGTATTTAAAGACAAAAACGACAGGGACAACCGTAGGGTTTACATTCCAATTTCGACCGCTCAAATGGTTTTTAACGGCGGCAACAGAATATTCACCGTTGCTTTTACTACCAAAGATATGACTGCAGAAGAAAGCCAGAAAACAGAGGAAATTATCAGGTCATCGTTTGCAGCAAAACATAAATTTAATAAGGACGATAAACGTGCTATCTGGGTCCGGAACAATGTTCAGGATTACGAAAAAATGCAAAGCCTCTTTGCCGGAATCAGGATGTTTATCTGGATTATAGGAATAGGTACTATTATAGCGGGCATTGTGGGTGTAAGTAACATTATGATCATTGTTGTTAAAGAACGTACCAAAGAAATAGGGATCAGAAAAGCAATCGGCGCTACTCCAACTTCCATTATAGGCCTTATCCTTTTGGAATCGATCCTCATCATGAGTTTTGCCGGGTATATTGGTCTTACCATGGGTGTTGGTCTGCTCGAGATAATGGCTCCCCAATTCAGCTCGCCCGATTCTTACTTTTTAAACCCTTCAGCCGACTTTGGGATTGCGGTTAAAGCAACCCTGCTTCTTATTGTCTCCGGCGCTATTGCAGGATTATTTCCTGCGCTGCGGGCATCAAAAATTAAACCTGTTGATGCATTGCGCGATGAATAAAAAAACGAGAAAAACTAAACAATATGTTTGACCGCGACAGATGGCAGGAAATATTTTCTGCTCTTAAGAAAAATAAACTCAGGACCTTGCTGACAGCATTCGGTGTTTTCTGGGGAATTTTCATGCTTGTTGTTATGCTTGGCGCCGGGAGAGGCCTGGAAAATGGCGTATATAACGACATGGGAGGTTTTGCAACCAACAGCGCCTTTATGTGGTCGCAGAATACAACTGTACCTTATAAAGGATTCAAAAAAGGACGTTGGTACAACTTCAACAACAGCGATACTAAGGTGTTACGGGAACAGGTTAAGGAAATAGATTGCCTTGCTCCAAGGCTCCAGGCTCGTTTCTGGCAAAGCGAAGGTCAGAATAATGTTGTGAGAGGCTTGAAGACCGGAGCTTTCAATATTTTTGGTGATGTGCCTGATTTCAATAAAATAGATCCGGTAACTATTTTAAAAGGACGGTATATTAACGATGAAGACATTCAAAAACGACGCAAGAATGTTGTGATTGGTGCTCGTGTAGCTGATCTGCTCTTCGAAAAGGATGAAAATCCGATTGGTGAATATATCCAGATCCGGGGTGTTTACTTTATGGTGGTTGGCGTTTACAAATCACAGCATACCGGCGGTTGGGCCGAATGGCAGGAAACTACCATTGAAATGCCGTTGACTACACTTCAGCAGGTTTATAATTTTGGTGACCGTGTGGGCTGGTATGCAATGACATCGAAACCTAACATTTCTGTTAGCATTGCGGAAGAGAAAGCGAAAGCAATTCTTAAACAGCGTCATTCTATTTCCCCGCTGGACAATGAAGCAATTGGTTCTGATAACGTTGAAAAGCAATTTAATAAAATTGGAAAATTATTCCTGGGGATAAAAGCGCTTATTTGGATTGTCGGCACCGGGACACTGCTGGCCGGAGTTATCGGGGTAAGTAACATTATGCTGATCATTGTAAAGGAACGTACCAAGGAAATCGGCATTCAACGTGCACTTGGCGCTACTCCGCTCAATATTATCTCTCAAATCATCACCGAGAGTATATTCCTGACATCTATCGCCGGTTACGTGGGACTTCTCCTGGGTGTCGGTGTAATCGAGATTCTGAACAAAGTCCTGGAGAAATCGCAGCAAGCTGGTGCCAATGTTATGTTTACCCGACCTGAAGTTGATTTCAATGTAGCCTCAACAGCCCTCATTATATTGATCGTGTGTGGAGCCATTGCCGGCTTTATTCCGGCCAAGCGTGCCATAAATGTTAAACCTATAGAAGCTCTTCGTTACGAATAAAATAAATCTGTAATCTGCATTAATTTATATTTATGAAAAAAGTCTTTAAAATCTTGATTGGAGTGATTTTTCTTGGATTATTTGGTTACACCATATTTTTCCTTTATCAGAAATCGAAACCAAAACCAATAATATATCAGACTAAAAATCCGTTTATCAGCAGTGTTGTAAAGAAAACTGTAGCAACGGGAAAAGTTGTTCCCCGCAAGGAAATTGAAATTAAACCAAAGGTTTCGGGTATTATTGAAGAAATATACCTCGAAGCAGGAAAAATAGTTCGTAAAGGAGACCTGATCGCAAAAATCAAAATTATTCCCGACATGGTGAACCTTAACAACGCAGAATCGCGCGTTAACAAGGCAAAGCTGAATCTGGAAGACGTTCAGCTGGTTTTCGACCGTCAGAAAAAACTTTTCGATCAGGGTGTTATTCCCGAAGCTGAGTTTCAAACAACAAGGCTGAACTTCAATAATGCCAAGGAAGAACTGGAAGCTGCAGAAAATAACCTCCAACTGATTCGTGAAGGAGCTCTTAAAAAGGCTGGTCAGGTTACGAATACGCTTGTCCGCTCCACAATTTCGGGTATGGTACTCGATGTTCCTGTAGAAGAAGGTAAATCAGTAATCGAAAGCAACAACTTTAACGAAGGAACTACCATTGCCATTGTTGCCGATATGGGCGAAATGATTTTCGAAGGTAAGGTGGACGAAACCGAAGTTGGAAAAATTCACCAGGGCATGAACCTGTCACTTTCGATTGGAGCAATTGAAGCTGATACGTTTAATGCCGAACTCGAATATATTTCACCAAAAGGAAAAGAAGAAAACGGAGCCATCCAGTTCGAAATAAAAGCCAAAGTTAAGCTGAAAGAAGGCAAATTCATCCGCTCGGGTTACAGCGCCAATGCCGACATAGTGCTCGACCGCAAGGATAAGGTGATGGTAATTGAGGAAGGATTACTTCAGTTCAAAGGCGATTCAGCCTATGTAGAAGTTGAAACCAAACCTCAAACATTTGAGAAGAAATTTATACAGACCGGATTATCCGACGGCATTAATATTGAAGTAAAAAAAGGACTGACAGTTAAAGATAAAATAAAAGTTAAGAGCTAAAGTTTTTGGTTAATTGGTTTTTAGTAAGGGTTTGCCGCACGATGAAAATTGTGCGGCATTTTTTATGTTTGCTCCTATTGATTTGATTTTTACCTTGCAGCTTTTTTACGCAAATGGACTGGAGCGAACTTAGCATTTGGAGTTGGATTATTTTATCGTTTTGTGCCGTGCTTATTGGTATGGGGAAAACCGGCCTTTCGGGAACGGGTATGCTTGTTGTACCAATTATGGCTGCTGTTTTTGGAGGCAAACCGTCGGCAGGGCTGGTTCTTCCTATGCTGTGCATAGCCGACCTGTTCGCGGTTGTTTATTACCACCGTCATGCCGACTGGAAACATATTTTCAAATTATTACCATGGACTGTTTTAGGGTTGATTGCAGCTCTGCTCATGGGAACGGGTATTTCCGATCATACATTTAAGGTTATGATAGGAATTATGATTCTGCTCAGTCTGGCTGTTATGATCTGGCAGGATTACTTCAAAAAAACCGACGAAATACCAACTTCGCTATGGTTCTCAGGTTTATTTGGCTTTGGAGCCGGATTCTCGACTATGATCGGCAATGCCGCAGGTCCGTTAATGGCTATTTACCTGCTCTCGGCCCGTTTACCCAAAAATGCTTATATCGGCACTGGAGCCTGGTTCTTTCTGATTGTTAACTATACAAAGGTACCCCTGCAGGTAATCTTCTGGAAAAATATTACATTCCATACCTTAACCCTCAACTTTTTGATGATCCCTGCCATTGCCCTCGGAGCTTTCTTTGGCTTTAAACTGGTGAAAATTATCCCCGAAAAGGCGTACCGGATTTTCATACTGGTTTCTACGGCGGTGAGTGCGGTATTTATGTTTTAGACCTAAAGTCAGTATCTATTTCACTTTTAAATTCTGCGCTTTCACCTTACCCTCTCAAAATCTTTCCGTATTTTTGAGATTCAACATTAGCAATCGCAGATTTTGTCAAAACTCCACATATACAGGGCATCGGCAGGTTCGGGGAAAACTTTCACCATTTCCAGGGAATTTATTGGTTTGTTGTTCGAGGATCCAGAAAAATACCGGAACATTTTAGCAGTTACCTTTACCAACAAGGCTACTGCCGAAATGAAGGGCCGTATTTTGCGCGAGCTTCACAAAATGGCGGCCAACCAAAAGTCGGATTATATTGCTTTTCTGCAGTCGAAAACCCGTAACGATGAATCTGTAATACGCGAAAAAGCAAGATTTATCCTTAATCTGCTTTTGCACAATTATTCGCATTTTACAATTACTACCATCGATAGTTTCTTCCAAAAGGTAATCCGTTCGTTTGCTCACGAACTTGGCCTGTTTTCTGGTTTTGAAGTTGAGACCGATACGGATACTGTTTTGAACGAATCGGTAGAACAACTTTTCAGGAAGACTACAACGGATGAAAAGCTACGCAAATGGCTGGTTCGTTTTGCCGAAAACAAAATTGAAGGCGCCCGGAGCTGGGATCTTCGGAATGATATTCTCCGCCTTGGCCGCGAAATTCACAAGGAAATTTTTAAACAGATAGACCCAGCCTACTTTAAAGAAGTAATTAGCAGAGATGCCATTGACGCTGTGATTCCTGCCATGAAAACTTTTGCTGCAGGATTTGAAAACAGCATGAAGCAACTTGCAGCTCAGGCGCGGCCTATCATGCAACGCAACGGAGTGACTCCTGACGATTTTAACGGTAAAACCAAAAGCTTTGCGCAGATATTCGGGAAAATTACCGCGGGTCAAACCTACGAAATCTCAAAAACGGTTCGTAATGCTGTGGATAATGTGGATTGCTGGTCAACAAAATCGGGTCCGCAAAAACCACGGATCGATTCAGCTTTCCACGATGGTCTCAACCAGCTCTTAAAACAGATAGTTGAACACAGCGACAACAACATACAGGCTTATAACACGGTCGATATCATTTTCAAAAACATTTATGTGCTTGGAATAATCGCCGACCTGATCCAGGAAATAAACGATTACACTACGGATAAAAACCTGTTCCTTCTGGCCGATTCCACAGCCTTTCTTCAAAAAATTATTGCCGGCTCCGACGCTCCTTTCATATATGAAAAAACCGGATCGCGTGTGTTTCATTATATGATCGATGAGTTTCAGGACACATCGGGGATGCAGTGGGAAAACTTTCGACCGCTGATAGAAAACAGCCTTGCCGGAAACTATCGTAATTGGGTAGTGGGCGACGTCAAGCAATCGATTTACCGTTGGCGTAACAGCGACTGGACAATTCTTTCCGACAAAATTTTTCAGCAGTTTCCTGAAGAAACAACTGCCGTCCATCCGTTGGAAGACAACTGGAGGAGTACCGAAAATATCATCAGCTTTAACAATGTTTTCTTTACCTGCCTTCGTCAAAGTTTACAGGACGAACTTGACAATATAATCGCCAATAATACCATGGTTGGTTGTCAACTCACAAGCTTTAGCAACTTCTTTACAAATGCTTACAGCGACTGTATCCAGAAAGTCCCTGCACATCATAAGGATGGAAAAGGATATGTGCGAATGGAATTTCTTGAAAAAGAAGATTGGCAGGACACAGCTCTTGAAAAGCTTATCGCTACTGTTGAACAACTTCAGGACACAGGCTACCGGCTGAAAGATATTGCCATCCTCATCCGCGATAAGAAATCGGGCGTTGAAATCACCAATTATTTTATGCAGGAAAAAATCAATCGAACCGGCAGTTACCGCTATGATGTGATCTCCAGCGACGCATTATTTCTGCAGAATGCGCCTGTGGTGCAATGGGTTGTTTCACTGCTCCGGTTTTTGATGGATCCGGCAGACGAACTCAACAAAGCTTTTCTAGTTAACGAATACAAGGATTATCTGAAAATTGAGACCGATAATACCGATATCGAAATTGCTCTTGAAGAATTTACGGAGAAAAACGTAAAGTATAAGTCCATGCCCGTTTACGAGCTTATCGATACCATCATCGTATTGTTCAGACTTAGCAATAACATCAGCAACATGCCGTATCTGCAATCGTTCCAGGATGCAGTGCTCCAGTATGGCAAGAAAAATACGATCGATGTGGCATCGTTTCTGCTTTGGTGGGACGATTTCAGCAGCAAGCAGGTAATTTCAATGCCCGAGAACCAGGATGCCATCAGGCTGATGACTATTCATGCATCAAAAGGTCTGGAATTTAAGGTTGTGATCATTCCATTCTGCGACTGGGATTTTGTTAATCCTAACAGCGATAGTTTTATCTGGGCCGAACCGCATGAAAAACCTTTTGACCAGTTCAAGCTTTTGCCTGTTCAGCTAACCGCGGCTGCAGGGAAAAGTATTTTTAGCTACGAATACTTTAAAGAACAAATATATACAAAGGTCGACAACCTCAACTTGCTATATGTTGCCTTCACACGCGCAATCGAAAAACTGATTATATTCACCCCGCAGGTGGAGATTAAAAAAGAAAGCAAAAGTACGGGTCATCTGCTTACCATGTTCCGGAACAATATGGCTTTCTGCACCAACCTGGAAATGCTCGACACCTCCAAACTGAATTTTGAACAAAGCGAGCATAGCTCGGTATTGGAATATGGAGTAAATGAACCCCGAACCAATATTCAGGAACCGGAGAGCCCCAGCCTGGAAATTACCGGATATAAATCCGCCTCAATAGAAGCCCGCAAATCGAAAATGGTTGTCTCGGGGGAATTCAGGACTCTTTCATCCATAGGCAATAACCTGAGGGTAAAAGGAAATCTTTACCATGCTGTTTTTCAACAGATAAAAACCATTGACGATGTGGACAATGCTGTAACAGAACTTGTAAAAAGAGGACTGCTGCCCGAAACAGAAACAGTCTTTCTGATAAAAGAAATTAAAACGCTTATTAACAATCCCAAAGTAAAACCATGGTTTACCGATACCCGGGAAGTTAAAACCGAAGCCGATATACTTCTAAAAACCGGCAAACTTAACCGCCCCGACCGTATCATGTTTGGCTCAAACAACGTAATTGTGATCGATTATAAATTCGGCGAACAGGTAGAGGAATCGCACCAAAGGCAGGTGATGAATTATAAGTATAAACTGCAGCAAATGGGATACAAAAATATTGAAGCCTTTGTTTGGTACGTTTTTCTGAATAAGGTGGTACAGGCGAGTGACAAACCCGTTCAGGGCAAATTATTTGAATAATGACAGACACACATCAGCATATATTCCCATGGGGACACCAACGGCGGTTTAACACCTATGTGGACTATTTCAGGAAAGTGTTCGGACAAAGGGTTCAGAAGCTTACCATCGATGCCGGATTTACATGTCCTAACCGCGACGGAACTAAAGGCGTTGGAGGATGCACCTACTGCAACAACGACGGTTTTAATCCCTCTTATTGTGAGCCTCAAAAGAGCATTACACAGCAATTGGCAGAAGGCAAAGAATTTCATGCCGTTCGTTATCGCAATGCAGGCAAGTATCTGGCTTATTTTCAGGCTTACTCAAATACTTATGCTGATATTACGGTTTTAAAAGAACTTTACGCAGAAGCGCTGAGCGATCCGGACGTGATTGGACTGGTTATTGGCACCCGTCCCGACTGCGTTGACGACGAAAAACTTGATTACCTGGCAGAGTTGGCAAAAGAATATTATATCCAGGTAGAATATGGTATTGAGTCGTGCTACAACGAAAGCTTAATGAAAATAAACCGGGGGCATACTTTCGAAGATTGTGTGAAGGCTATTGAAGACACGCACCGGCGGGGCATTAAAACCGGAGCTCACATTATTTTTGGTTTCCCATGGGAAACTAAAGCCGAGATGATTGCCGAGGCAGATATCCTGAACCGCCTGCCTCTTGATACGCTTAAATTTCACCAGCTACAGGTGGTGAAAGGCACAATTATGGAGAAGCAATATCAGAAAAATCCAGAATCGTTCTGGTTTTTCACCATTGAGGAATACATCGATTTCTATATCGAATTCCTCGAGAAACTTAATCCCGCGTTTGTGATCGAACGTTTTACCTCCGAAGTCCCGCCAAGGTTTTTGGCTGGTCCGGGCTGGGGACTTATCCGCACCAACGAACTTCTTCAACGATTGGAAAAGAGGTTGCAGGAAAGGGATACATGGCAGGGAAAAATGTATTCAGGAAATTAATAAGAAATCATCGAAATGATCAAAAAAACCATCATCTTTCTCTCCATTTTTATTACACTTTGCCTTATTATCTTTTTCAACATCCACAGCTTTCTTTCTCCAAATAAACCTATTGATGGTGCAAGGATTCTTGTGATAGATGCATGGCTTACTGACCGGGAGCTTGACAATGCCGTTGAAGTTTTCAAAGCAGGCAATTATGCCCGGGTGATTGTCCCGGGGAGTATAATAGAACGCTCTTTGTTTTTTCCAGGTTTGAAGGGATCAGGAGAAGTTACTTCAGTGGTTTTGGTTTACAAGGGAATACCTCCTGACAGAATAACTCCACTCCTGGTAAAACACGTTAAGAAAGACCGCACTTATCAGGCAGCACTTACAACCCAAAGATGGCTGAAAGAAAATCATATCTCGCCGTCAGCTATTAACCTGTTCACCAGCTGCACTCATTCCCGCAGGAGTTGGATGCTATATGAAAAAGCTTTTGAAAACGACCGGGAGGTCGGCATTATTTCAGCCCGGCCTGTTGGATATGATGCCGGAAGATGGTGGCAGTCCAGTAACGGATTTCGCACAGTGGTGGATGAGGCAATTGCTTACCTTTATGCATTGATGTTTTTCCATCCAAACATGTAATTCAGGAGGTTAAATTAAGTTTATTGAAAAATGACACCTTTTTTAAAAGACATATCAGAATACCTGGTTTCGGCATTTCCTAAAGGATTGGAAAATGTTTGCCTTGTATTTCCAAATAAAAGGGCGGCGCTTTATCTGAATAAATACCTTGCCGACAAGATGGAGAAGCCTGTGTGGGCACCTCAATACAGCACCATTTCGGAACTGATGAGCCGGATGAGCGGTCTTGCCGCCGGCGAACAGCTTATCCTTCAGTACGAATTATACAAGGCTTACAAAGGAATCCATTCCAACGCAGAGCCTTTTGAAGATTTTTACAACTGGGGACTTACCATATTATCCGATTTTGACGACATTGACAAATATCGTGTGGATGCATCAAAGCTTTTCCGGAATCTTTCCGATTTAAAGGAAATTGATGAACGCTTCGACTTCCTGACCGACGAACAGAAAAATATCATCCGCTCTTTCTGGAGCAATGCACGTTTGGATAAAGCTTCGCCACTCAAGGAAGGCTTTCTGAATTTCTGGCAGGAACTGGGATTGGTTTACGATATTTATAAAACCAATCTCCAAAAGCGGGGTCTGGCTTACGAAGGTATGATTTATCTTGAAGTCGCCAATAAAATCAAAGCAAATGCAGATATTGAACTTCCCTTCGAAGCTTATTGCTTTGTTGGCTTCAATGCCTTAAATGAATGTGAAAAAATCCTTTTCGATTTCTTCCGTAAATCAGAAAAAGCTTATTTTTTCTGGGATTACGACGATTATTATGTTAACAATACCTGGCACGAGGCCGGCTTGTTTCTTCGCGAAAACATCAAACGCTATCCTTCGCCACAGGAGTTCAGGCAAAGGTCGGACTTTTTCACTGCCGAAAAAAAACAGATCAGCATTGTAGCTGCCAACAACGATGTTGCGCAGGCCAAGATTCTCCCGAATATTATTGGCGACAATGTAACCCGGCGCACCTGTGTGGTTTTGTCGGACGAGTCGCTGTTAATTCCTGTGCTCTCTTCCCTGCCCGATTCCGTTGAAAAGGTAAATATTACCATGGGGTACCCTTTTGCCAACAGCGCCGCTTTTACGTTGCTCGAGCTTATCATCAGGCTGCTTCGGGCGGTGCGGAAAGACGAAGAGTCGGGTAAACTTTACTATTACCGCGAAGTGCTGGCATTGTTGCGACATCCTTACATTCAGCAGATAAATCCTGAGGAATCGGAAAAAATAATCAACACCATTACGCGCGACAACCTTATTTACATCCAGGTATCGGAACTTGAATCAATTACTTTGATCCACGATTTCCTGAATGTCTCTGAAGCCAACCTACCCGGGAACTTTGCTGTTTTTATCCAGCAGATTGCAGCAAATCTGGATGTAATGCCTCAAACCGATCCGCTCGATATACAGTATCTGCTTTCGCTTTACAGTGCAGCAAACAAACTTAACAACCTCATAACCCAGGAAAACATTGAAATACCAGCCCTTGCCCAATTAAAGTTTTTACGGCAGCTGGCGCGGCGTATCAAAGTTTCGTTTATTGGTGAGCCCCTCACCGAATTTCAGGTGCTGGGAGTGCTGGAGACCCGTTTGCTCGATTTCGACCATGTGATTATGCTTTCGGTAAACGAAGGAATTCTTCCTGCCAAGGAGCAGGGCAACTCGTTTATTCCTTACAACCTCCGCAAAGCTCTGGGTATGCCTACCATCGAATATCACGACTCAATTTATGCCTATTACTTTTACAGGTTTATCCAACGGGCCGGTAAAATAACGATGGTTTACAATGCTAAATCGGGAGCGCTGCAGTCGGGCGAAATGAGCCGTTACCTTTACCAGCTTAAATACGACGACAATTTTGAGGTTACTGAGCAGGCGCTGACTTTCCAGATTTCAATTCCATCGGAAGAAGCTATTCATGTTTCTAAGGAAGGACATGTTGCGGAGTTACTCACAAAATTTGCGCAAAATAAGACCTTCACGCCTACCAGCTTAAACAGTTTCTTAGGATGTGGCTTAAAGTTTAATTTCCAGTTTCTGGAAGAATTAAGAGAAAAGGAAGAAGTATCAGAAGATGTTGACGCTCCCATTTTCGGGAAGTTGCTGCATCATGTGATGCAACAGCTATACCAGCCTTTTGAGGATATTTATATTGAAGCTGCTGATATTGCAGATATGCGTAAAAAGAACAAAGTTGCGGATGCCATTGAAGCTGCTTTCGAAAAGATATATCCCGCCCGTGGCGCGCAAACCTGGAAACTATCGGGCAAGAACCTGATTATCCAGGAAATCATCCAAAAGTTCGTTCTCAAAATATTGGAAGTAGACGAGAAATATGCTCCCTTCAAGCTGATAGCAATTGAAAAGAAAATTGAAAGAGAGTTCAACATTCCTACCCTGAATTTTCCTGTAAAGATTGGCGGGTATGTGGACCGCATTGACTACAAAGATGGCATTTACAGGATAATTGACTATAAAACCGGCGAGGCAACTCCCAACTTTACTGATATTGAAAGTCTGTTCAGCAGCGATAACCGTAAATCGAAAGATGCAGCGCTGCAATGCCTTATTTATGCGTTTGTGATCATGGAAGCTTTTCCGGAAGGTGCCGTTCAGGCTGGTTTATATAGCGTGAAGAAGATGTTTGATAAGGAATACAATTATCAGCTCCGCATTACCAAAGGCGAAACCATTTCGGATATCAGAATTTACAAAGAACAGATACAGCAGCAACTAAAGGATACTTTAACCAGAATTTTCGATACTGAACAGCCTTTCTCAAAAACAGAAGATATAAAGGCTTGTATTAACTGTGCTTACAGGAATATTTGTCACAGGTAGATAATCCTTCAGACTGGAAACTTTATATACTTAAGTATTTTGAATCAATTAATATTACACCTTTCCCACTAGTTGCTATTGCTGCTTTTATAAAAATTCCTTCACATGGTTTAAATAAAACCTTATTAACAGGTTTTCTAATCCGGACTCTATAATTAGCCATGGGGCATATAATTTTAATTTTCCCGTTAAATCCTCCTTTTAGATATGTTAGATTATCATCTTTAAAATCAACAGTAGTTATCCAGCTAAATGGTAAAAAAGATTTTTTTTCTACACTGGCATTCTGAATATCCGAAATATTCCATAACAAAGTTCTTCCATCATCTCCACATGAAACAAACCGGGTTCCCTCTTTATTAATCGCTATATCTCTAACCCACCCCTTGTGCTGTTTTAATGACGTCAACAACCTATAATCTTCAACACCATATATATTAATAGCTTTATCGGCACTGGCCGTGAATAAGAATTTGCCATCTGAACTAAAAATAACAGAAGTTACTGTACCAGTATGGTCAGTAAACTCCATAATGACTTTCCTGAGTTTTAAATCAAACAAATAAGCAAAATTACCGGTACACCCATAAAGCAAATATTGGCCATCGGTAGAAATCTTTACCGATGTTATTTTGCCTTTATGGCATTTAATGGATTGTAAAACATTCTTAGAATTAATATCCCATATATTTATAACACTGTCCTTACCTCCACTAACAAGCAGGGTACTATCCTTCGAAATATCAACCGATAAAATCTGATTGGAGTGACCACCTTTAAATTCTGCAATTAATTCTTTTGAATTGGTTGAATAAACTTTTATTGTTTTATTGTCGGCAATAGCCAGAGCTTCACCATTAAGTGTAAAGCATATACCGTAGATTACTTTACTTTCAGTAGGGTAAGAAGAATAAGCTGATCTTTTCTGAGAATAACCAAAAGCTATAAAACAAATAAACATTAATGATGAAAATAACACCTTCATATTATTGGTATAAATAATACTTGTCCTGGAATATCTTTAAAAATAGACCGATATTAATTTGAGAATATGCAAATTGAGTATCGCAATAAAATGATGATTTAAGAAAGCTTTGTCCAAAAGCATATGAAACAGAGCTTCCGAAATGCTGCGTTAAAGACCATTCTATACCAACACTTCCTTTATACCCATAAAATGGATCGTTGCTTTTAAATGGAGCTGAAATTTTTTCCTTAATACTCTTAACTTCGAAAAACTGGCCAGAAAAAGTCAGATGGGAATATCCAAAAGATGGCATTACTTCTAAAAACATTTTTCCTCTTTTAAAAAAACTATTCTTCGAAAATCCTGTATGAAACTGAAAAACTGGCGATATTGATGTTATTCCAATCTTAGCGTCTTTAAACTCTAAATAGTTACCACACTCCCATCCCGAAGCCTTAAGATATTCTGATTCAATTCCCCAGCTAATATTTTTAAACGATTTGTACAAAATTTTGAAAGAATATCCCGATTTGGAGTAAAAACCGGAATATAATGAGGGAAATATAAAGTTATTCTCTTTCAACAGTTTATCACCATTAAACTGAATAAACTCTTCCTTATAAATGTAAATATTTAGCTTATTATCAATTAGCTGAGCCTTGCTGCTTGAGAAATGAAAATATAAACATAAAATCAATGCTGGTAAAAATATCTTCTTACTTTTCATGTGACCACATTGCAAAGTATTTTACACTATTGTAATTCTTTACATCAATTACAAATAATTTATTTTGCCATGAAAAAAAATATGGATAACAGAGTCGATCTACTAATTGCAATTTATTCATCTCCTCCCAGGTGTCGAAAGTTGTATTGTATTCAAATAACCTGTTATCATAAAAGCAATACCCATAAGCAGTATTAGCCCCTTTAAGTTGGTAGATATTTTCAATATTAATCTGAATAGATTCCCTCTCTGTCCATTTATCGGAGTCCGGATCGTAATACCACAAATCCTGAAACTTAGGATAAGGCCATTGACCCTGGATCAAATTAAACCCACCGCCCACATAACCTTTATTATTTAAAACGAAAGAAAATGCATTGCATCTGTAATCTCCAGGAAAAGAGCTTAACTCTTTAATTTTACCAGTACTTATATTATAACTCCAAAACTTTTTTGTATAAACAAACGAATTATACAAAGCTCCCAGGCCAAAATAGATATTATCGCCAACAATAAAACCTGATGCACCATTAAGAGTCTCGTTAATTGTAACCTTTTTTGTAAAAACCTTCGTTTGAATATCAAAGTCGTAAATAGTGTTTATTGAAAAAATAAAAATTTTGTCATTATGGACCAGACTAAAATCAGCATCAGTTAATATGGGATTTGAGCATACAAATCCAAATTTATTAGTTACATGGTTATAACCATATAAAGTTCCATCTTCAAAGGCAAAATAGGTTATATTATTATATGTAAAACCGGAATTAATAAATTCACACCAGCCATAACCTAAATAATCATCATACACCCGTTTCCAATTTCCTAAAGCTATAAGTCGATCGTTACTCCTGAAAGTTATTTCCTTACCATAAGATAATGATGTTTCTGTTTGAATGTATGGGCGAACATAATAGGTTCTACCGGGTAATAATTTCAGGTTTGTTTTTAATTCATAAACTCCTTCCTGAGCCTTGGTATTTATAATCTTAAAGCCATTTCTGTAGTTGGGGTATAAATCCCAGATAAATCCCGATTCTTTAATTGGCATTAAACCTGAACTATTAATTTTTGCAACAAACGTTGCACTTGAGTCAGTTATATTAATTACATCTCCTGTAAAAACCAAAGGATAACCGAATTTATCATCCTTATTACATGAATATAGGATTATAAAAAGAAAAATAAACAGGCTGCTGTTCTTCATTATTATCAGGGAAAGTTGAGAATTTAATTATCTAAATTACTGTGCTCTTATAGGTTATGTTGAGAATATTTAAGTCTTTATTGGTATAACAAAATCCGAAGCACTATATAGAATTATTAATATCTTTCAAAAATAAGTTGAAGTCACTATCAGAAAGAAAGCGACTGCAAAAAGCTAGTTTCAAAGCCTTAACTTCACCATAAATAACAAAAGAAATAAAACAGGTAATCCTGCAACAGAAAGAATCGCTATGGCGGTGGCAGCTTTTTTCTCTTCGCGTAATATTAACAGTAAAAACTTATAAGCTAAAACACCCATCCATCCGCCAACGCAATTTAAAATAAGATCATCCACGTCGGCTGTTCCAATGCCAAAAATTCCCTGAACCACCTCCACAAATAAGCTTACCAGGAATATAAACACAACGATGGTCATTGCCCTTTTATCTTTTTTGAGTAAAGACAGGTATACACCCAGAGGAATAAAAATGACAATATTACCAACCAGATTGCTGAAAGCGAACTTTCTCGCATCAGCTTCATCACCAAACACAAATTCAATGATGCTCCGAAAAGGAAAAAGGTTGAACGACCGCGACAAACTCCCTTCACCACGAAACAGCTCGCCAAGCGATACTCTTGATAAAAGTAATAACTTCATTAAAAAGAGGATGTAGATAGTGAAAACACTATATAAAATGAAGGATTGAATTCGTGCGCGTTTAATCATCATAATACCAATATTGTTTTTTCGTCATTTCCGCTTTATTCTTAATCCCGCAAAGAGGGGTATCCTAATATTAATGTAGTGAAAATTAATACTTAAACAACACAGTATTATTCACATCTGCCTTACAAAACGCTTGTACAACAAATTCTTTATAATTCCCTTCTCTGAATAATTCGAATTTTATTACAGTCTTTTTGTTGACAAATACTTTGGTTTTAATTTCCGAATTAATATTACCTCCGGCCCACTTTAGCCTGTTGGTGGTAATAAGGCCGTTGTTCTCCACCTTATAAGGATATAGCGTTTTCCCATCTATCTTATCCGATTTCCAGTTTACATAAAGAATATCGTTATTAGGTTGTTTACTTAAGCTGACTATCTTGATACTTAAGTCAGTTAATTCCCTGATTTTAAAAGACAAGAACTTACCATTCCGTTTAAGTTCTGTTAGTCCGAGCACGTTATCGGACGAAGCATACGAATTATCTCCAACTACCAGAAAATTATAAAAGGAAACATTTCGTACCTTTTGAAGGTTATAGGAAAAACCTCCCAAGCTATCCGTTACAATATGTCCAATCACATAACCTGAATCAAAATCGGCCACGGTTTTAGCTGTTAAAACAATAATCGTCCTGCCAGGAATTGGAACATCGGAGTCTCTGTCAATAACTTTGCCTTCTAATTTAAGTGCACCTCTGTTAGGAGAACAGCTTGCAAGCAGGGTTCCCAAAAAGAAGATTGTCACGATAAAGTATTTCATTTAGGGCATTTTGATGTTGTTGCAGATGAAATCGGCCATTGGAGCATTGCTGTTCTATAAACCGCAGTAGTTTTTATTTCCTTTATCATTGTTACTGACAACGACTACCAATATACAAAATTTCTGATTTGAAGACTAAAAGACGGATTGTTAATTGGTTCGTTTTATGCGGCGCTATTATGTATTCCTGTTTACAATGTCAATTACCACGCTATTATCAGCATATACCTGCCAAAGTTTTATTTTCTTATCAAAAACAATCGCTTTCCAGCAGGCAGGAATCCGCCAATGGTTATTGCTATCAGAGGTTATTTTATTGGTTTTATAAGTTGCGCTGGCAAATCCAAGCAATACTGTCATGGAATCATTCTGCAGTGTATCCGTTATTTCAATTCTATAGTCGGGAAAGAGACAGAAATATCCGATCCAGGCTTCTTTCATGTTTTCACTGCCAACCATTTTATTACCCTGAGAGTCGATAAACACATGGTCATGAGTCATTAAACTGTAAATCCCTTCGATATTGCCGCTATTTATTGACGCTACAAAATCGTGAATAACTTTTAAATTCATAACTGCATGGAGTTTATTAGAATAATACTCTATTTCTTGTTTACAGATTCTATTCTCTCAGCCTTAATCGCAAACCAAAAACAATTATAAAAATATAGGGTATTGCCGAAGTTAATTCAATTATTTGTTGCGATTGAAAGGCATTTGCCGGTTCTGAGAAAAGAGGGAAAATAGGTATAAGAACAAAGACAAGTAATTGAGTAATTGCATAATTCCGGATAAAACTTATCCCCTTATCCGCTTTCGTTTTATTTATGTGTGTACTGATTATTAAAACAATTATGGCAAGAATCATAACCGTGTTTGCAGTTATGAACAAAACCTTTTTCCATGGCGATTCAAACAAATTGGTAAAGAGTGTGCTCTTAAAAACAATTTCCAATATAAAAATTACGAGCACTGTAAATTGTGGAATCGTCAACCGGTAGTGCTTAAAATATTGAAAAAACACCAGCATCAAATATCCAAACGGGATTATAAACAACACATTAAGAATAAGCCCATCTGTCAGGTTGAACGATGGCGGTATATAAAAAAGCAGTAATAATCGTGTTGCCAAAACATACAATATCAAAAACGAAGCACATAAAATGATACCGTTTCTTTTTGTTTTACTAACTGTGTATTCCATGGGGTAGTTTATTTAGTTTTTAAAATATAATGGCTTGTTGTTCTGCTCTGGTTAATACGGATTGACCAGCAAGCTATACGAAAAGGCGTATTCATACAATATATTGTGCTAAATTATTTTTTAGTTCCTTCAAGTGTTTTTTGCAATAAGGCATGAGTCTCTTTATCGACAATATCGATTAAATTACAACCTTTGAAATTATATTTTTTAATCATTGCAGGTTCGCGATAATCATCAAATTTCCCATCTTTATCTTGATCCAAACCAAATTGAATAATCAGATCCTTACTGTTGTTCACAAAACTAAAATTAGCTACATCTGAATTTTCTAATCTTATCTGTCTAAGTCTCTGTTCTTTTATTGAATAAATGTATAAGGATTTAAAATCATCCAGATTAATTACCCCGTCCTTATAAGAATCTGTTTCTGCGGCTTTAAACAAAACTAAAATATCATCATTAAAATATTCAATATTAATTTCATTAAAATTAATTCTCTCGGTGAATAGCTTTTTTAACAGCTTTTTATTTAAATCATATATTAAAAGGTTATTAAAGGAGCCATAATAATTTTTTGAATATCTTTTCTCTGATTTAAGATTACTTTCAGACATATCCATCAACCCCAATGTTCCTTCATCAATAAATTCCGGATCACTAAGAGTCTTATGTGATACCGGTACTATATAAATCAGATTTGCAGTATCTACAAGCCTCGGAAAATCATATGAAATTAATTGTTGCCTTTTATTCTCTTTTTGTAATTCATCAATTTTTTCATCGGACAGAATTCCTTCTTCCTGATGATTGTATCTTAGGCTTCTTCTAATCTCGGTTATTCCAAAGAAGATTAGCATTATCAATCCAATCGTAGCCATTAAGACCAATATTGACCCCAAAACGGCTAATAATTTTTGATTGTAATTTTTTAATTTCTCAATATTCATATTTGTAGGTTTTTAATAATGATGCATCTAACATCCTTCTAATTGTTGATATATCTTTTCCGGCGGTTAGCATTAGGAAAATAGTTGTGTGGTTTTCTGGTTGTAATTTTGCCTCAATTTACAAATTTTTGAAAATAGTAGAGATTATTAAAATCAGTAATTTAAAAATTAAGAAACTCAAAATGTTAGCTGTTTTCAACTTAAACCAATCCCTCAAAATCCAATTTCCACTATGCTATTTGCCCGGACTTTCAATTTATTATCTTCGTCAGGAAAATCCATTAACTCCAAAACATCTGCCGGATGTGCCAATGCAGGAAACCATGGCTCTGGTAACCCTTTTACTAACCTATTGATATGTTCTACCAACTGATCATTTGTAGACTTTGCAAGCGTCAATCCGGCTGGCTTACCATTGCATAATATCTTAATTCGGATAGTATCATTTAAATAACTGTTACTATTGAATGTGGATTTTTTTTGCAAAGAATCAAGGAGCACAGACCTGACATAAGCAAGACTAACACTTTGTGATTTAAACCTTTTAATATCATAAACTGCAGAATCGGTGATATTGCCCGCAAAATTGGGAGACCAATAATCAGGGTGATGTTTTATTTTTTGCCTTCTGTTTTCCGCCAATTTATGGTTGGGCGATTTTCCCTTTTCATCGCAAATAGCCCATGATATTAATGGTTCAAGGCTTTTATCGGGGTACTGCTTCATTGCAAGAAATCCGGCATAAACCTCCATCTTCCTGGTAATATTTTTGAAATAATTATTCCAGGTTACCGGAACTTTTGCAATTCCCGATGGGAAATTATCGGTTGATAAAGTTGAAAGTAAATAATTATCACCATCGATAAATTTATTAGGCAGGAAAATCTCACCAACCCGAGTTTCTCCTCTTTTTTCGTCATAAACTCCCTTAGATTCCAGTTCCTTTATATAAGGGAAAAATTTAATGATCCAGCCCGATATGTAAAATGCATTGTATTCACTGGCATTCTTGTAAATATTTTGCCAGAACTCCTTATTTTGTTTCCCCTCCGAAGCATTAACGAACTCGACAATGATGGGCCTTAAATTCTCTGACCATTGTGAAAGTCCAATTTTGTCAAGCATATCCAGCTTTTTCAGCATAAGCTGCCAGTCATCCTTATTTCCTGTAATACTTATCGAGGGAATTCCGCAACCTGTGTCGCCAATATATTCAAATGCTTTCTTATAGCTTTCCAGCAGTGTAATCTGATAAGCGGTTCTATCAATTGAAGAAGTAGTTGAATACTCTGACACAAAAAAAGAATAAAAATCTTCATTGGTATATTTCCTTGTTTCATTTGCAAATGATGCAATCAGGTTTTTCCAATGTTTGGCAGAATATTCCAGACTATCGTTTCTGATAGCGATTTTATCGGGTTTATTCTCAATAAATATTATGTTTTTGAGAGAATCGTAATGCTCATTTATATGGATAGAAACACCCTGGCAAATGGCTAACCAAATAATATCGGGGCTTAGAACCAATGGGCGGTGATTATCGTAGCACTCCTGAATTGTTTGAACAAGTCCATTGTTAGGACAGCTAACCAATCCTAAATTGGAATGTTCTCCGGGAAAAAACAGAATTTCTTTCCCAATTTTATCTTCAAATACGAGTTTTGCAGAATCAGTATTGAGCAATGAATTTGCAATCTCCACGTCGTTTACTTTAAAAGAAACTCCTGTAGGTTTCTCGAAATCGGTTATCACTTTTATTGAATTTGACGTATCTGGTTGTTTTTGTTTACAAGAAGTTACAAATATCAAGGTCGTTAAAATTAAAATCTGGCGTATCATATTGCGCTTATTTATAACCTTTTCTTTACAATTAATGAATACTTCACCTGGATCAATCCATAACCCAGAATAAGTAAGATAGAAATTAATCTTCCAATGTCATCCTGCAAGTCACTCAAGGGATCTATCAATAGCGAAATGACCATAAAAACTGAAATAATCACTCCAAGGGTAAAATTTGCATATAATAAGGTTTTTAAATTTATCTTCTGAAGTCCTATTTTAGCTTTAATCTCTTCGGATTTAATCACTTCAAACTGATGATCAGATTTTAAAACCAAGTCTTTGGTTCGGTTTAAGAAATTCGCATTGATAAAAATACAAAGGATGATAAACAGCGCGATAAAATAATCCTCTAACAATGACAATTCCGATTTTCCGGTAAAAAAAAACCAAATAATTAATAAAATGTATATCGATGCAATACCAAGCATTACATAGGAATAAATTCTATAAAACTTTATCATTCGATTTATTTAAATTGGTTTTCCTGATTTGCAACCCATTTTTAACCGATAAGGTTATTCCGGATTGGGTCGACCACATGAATCCTATGAAATACTAACAACATCCATATCATTAAAATGAATAGTTATTCTCCCTAGGGCATGTTTTTCGCTAGTAAATGACAAAGTCCAATTTTTATTGGGAATCCTTGGTATTGAAATGGCAAACAAGGTGAATTCCTTTTTAAAATCCTGGATTATCATTTTTCGTTTCCTTTTTTGCAAAAGTTCTTCAATTTTGGGAACAGACTTCTCAATTATATCCTGATATCCCTTCTCAATTTTTTCAAAAAACAACTTCTGCTTTGGATCATAACCATCTTTATCTGAAAACAGAAAGATATCAATTTCCGTATTTGTCGGCTTAAAAATAAAATGTCCATGATAATGATTGAATTCAGAATTTTCATCTTTATTATACCATATTTTTCCGAAGGTATCATCATGCAATGATTTTCTTATCAGCCAAGGTTTATTACGAAAAATAAAATCTATAATATTCATATAATACAGGTTTTTCCGGCGGTTAGCATTAGGAAATTAGTTGTGTGGTTTTCTGGTTGTAAATTTGCCTCAATTTACAAATTTTTGGATATGCAAATAAAAATATTGGAGTATTATTGATCATTTGCATGTTAGTTACTGGTCTCCCTACGAAATCCATTCTCCTATTTTGGTAATTTTTAATACATCATTCTCTAAAAGCTCCAAACTATACTTTGATCCGTGTCCTGCCAAGGGCCCATAAATGCAACCCAAATCAAGAAAGCCCTTTTTGTCATTTACCAGAAGAACCTTCCAACAATTTTTCCTGTTTTCAAAACCACCTATTATATTAATTAACTCTGGTTCATTTTCGAAATCTAAATTCGATAATGATTCATATGATCCTTTAAGATTTATTATTTGAGTAAGGCTTTTATTTAAATTGGATGCATCATTGCTGTAGAATTGCAATTCCTTGTTTAACACTCTCTCCTGTTCCCATTTTCTCAGTTGAGAGAAATGATAATTTAATTTAAGTGAATCGAAAAAACTGCTTTTCATTTTTCCCAAAGCCCACATGGTCCTAAAGCAATTCAACTGCCAATCTATATAATCTTCAACTATAGGATGTGTTCCACTAATAACTGATTTGAAAAACCTTGAGAACCCAGAAGGGTATATAGCTTTTAATGAATCGGAGGTACGCTGGCAAAACTGATATCCTTTTATTAACAGCTTTTCCGAAGAATCGGGCTTTTGCTTTAGAACACTTGCAATCAACTTATCATCCAGTATTATTATATTCCCATAATTATCTTTTCTTTTTAATTCCAATTTTTCAATTTCCTGAGTAAGAAATTGAGCAGTTTTCTCTTTTAAAAATCTAGTCTCAAAATTTTGAGCCATGTCATTAAAAAATACCTCCATCCTTGAGTATCGTCTATAATCCGATACATGATTAAGTAGTGTAGTTGCTGTTAAGGTGTCAATCAAATAGATAGAAAATCCTCCGGATAACCTCAATGCAGAATCTATTCCATATTTATCCGCTATATGAATTAAGTCTTTCGTATTCACGATTTTTAAATCCTGTGCCTGAATTTTAGCTATCAATATAGCTATACATATAAAAAATTGTAACCGTTTCATCTTACTAGTTACTGTATCTATATCTTCATTGGACTATAAATATTTATATATCGTATGTTTTAAATCTTTATAATTTCTAAACATATTTTGGCTAATATCAAATTCTATATTGTTTTTACATTTAATATTAAGATATTCATAACCTTTATAACCTCTATTATTCGTTGTAATCCTAAAACGAGTAGTAATTATATCATTTTTTATATCAATTTTTCTTTCGGATTTTTTATTTCGATTAAGATATATTATTGAATCTTCAATTTCAATTTTTGTAAATGCCTCACCATATAAATTTATTAATCCAATAATTATAACTACTGAAAACAATACACTAATAACATAAACTTTTAAATAAACTGTTAGTGCGATTAGTAATCCCATAATAACAGGATAAATTATCATTTGAATTAAATATTCAACCCTTAACTTTCCCTTTATCTTCATTATTTTTTAATTGTATATTATCAAATTATTGTTTCTTATTGACAACCAAGGTATATCAGTATCAGTCCAAATTCCTGTTTGATAGTTCCATCCAGCTGAATTTATTCCTCTTTAAATTTTCTCACAACCTTATCAAAGTCAAGGAAAAGAACCTTACCGGCAAATCGTATGGTTATTGTTTTTGCCTTTCTGTTTGATTGAATATAAGGTGAATCGAACCGAGGATAAATTGTGTCTTGAATTTTTCCATCAATTTTAAAACCGGAGCCATATCTAAGCTCATATTGACGGTTGTTTGAGGCGTAATGGAGTTCAAGACTTTTCTCATCAAATTCTATTTTGTTGTTTTTAATACGGGTGATAAAGTTTTCAAAAGTTCCGTCCTGCTCTTTTGAACTTGCTTCGGTTATCCAATAGACTCTTTTCCCTTTTTGAATGACATCATCCTCCGTGCCTTCACGAAACGAAAAGCTATGAGTACCGATAAATACACAATAGGTTTCGTCCTTCATCCCAAACAGGTAGTTGTCAACTAATAAAGTGGTGTCAAATTTATCCTTTGGAAAGTATGCATGGGTATAATCCAATAAATCTCTTTCCATCATTCCTTTCTTATCAGGGATATTATAGATAGAAAGATTAATATTTTTTTCCTGCACCGAATGAGGCAGATGTCCATATCCCACCCAGTAGTTGGGCGACTGTAACTTAACATCTTTTTCAACGGCAGGATGATTATGGAAGATGGCAAAGTGATTCTTTATATTCATGCCAAAAACATGATGCTGATCGGCAAAGTTACCCACCTGGTAATTCTGGACGGTGTATATCGAATAGTCCTTTGTTTTATAGGTATAGGTATTCCCTTTTTGTATTGCCGTTCCAGTATACTGGGGATTCAACAACTTTACAACGAGTGGTTCCAAATGTAAAAGTCGTAGAACTGAAAAATCAAGCATTTTGAAATCGGCCAGAAAATCATTTGAAAACATATTGTTTTTACGGATATGCGACAATGAATTTCGCACCACATCAGGATTTACAAAAGCTTCCATTCCCCATTGCATCATAAGGCTGCGTGTATCTTTTCCGGAAAAGCCTTCTGCTTTTAACTCCGAAATATCAAGGCCATTGCATTGCTTAATGACGACGTGTGAACTATCAAGTGCAATTGCTTTAAGTACCGGAGGCAATTCATAGTTTGTTGACACAATTAAACCAAACATCATACCTGCCGCGATTTTTTCCCCATTGCCCCAATAATATTGAGTTAGCCCGCCAAGGGTTGCGTCCGGACCACCTTTCCTGTTATATTCATAGGCGCGTCCACTGGTCGAAATAAACATATTCTGACAACTTTGTGCGGCCACATCATAAAACAAGAGATCCAAAATCATTTTGCTTTTCGTGACAATCTCCTCATCATTTGCAAAATCTATCAGGTTGATTAAAGCGCCAATATCTTCCTTGTAATACACATTTGAATAAAATTCAGTAAAACCATAATCCCAGCGCATTTTCAACCAATCGAGAATGCGGACACGGGCTTTTTCCATGTGCTCATGACCTGTTAATCCACTATTCGGGAAAACGGTATCAGGGAATTTTTTCCCAATCAGATATTCAGCCGAGGCAAATAAAATCTGGTGATTTTCACTCCAATAGCACATGGAGTTTTCACCAGGTTCGTCGAGCCAATAACGAAAGTTTACTAATACCTCTTTTATTTTCTGGTCATAAGCGGCAGGTATTTGATTCTTAAATTCATAAAGGATTCGGATAAGATTCACCAACCTGAAATCGGAACAGTCATATTCCCCTTTGATATACGCTAAGGTTCCATTCAGTTGTTCCCAATCAATGTTTGTTTCTCCATTCACCAACTCCCAATAAATTTGAGACTCATTATTTTTGATATCCTGCTCAGGTCGGACCGGATACGTTTTATAGTGCGAGATGCGGAAATAATCCATCCCAAACACTGCTAACAACACTATAGCAAGAGAGAGTAAAATCGTAAGTTTTGTCTTATGCTTAAGTTGCATTAGGAAATTAGTTGTATGGTTTTCTGGTTATAAATTTGTCTCAATTTACAAATTTTTAAACATGGTAGTTAAAGAGCCCTGCTCTTATTGACTTCTTTTCTTCTTATACTTTCGCTTAATAAACCGGATTCATTCAAACAGGCAGCTCTTATTCTTCTTTTCTAACCGGATAATCTGGTATCATCTCCCCGATTGTTATAAAAAATACTCCATCTGTTGTGGAATGTTTAAACACTTGTGCCATTGCTTCTACCGATTGATCTTTTAATAATGTAATATTGCTAACTAATGCTTTTGTTAACACTTTCAAAGTATGCTTTTGCAGCTGATAATCATCATAGGTATACGCTTCCATATTTATCACAATCAGAGGCTTTTTGCCTAACTTCCCGGTCGGAATAACCTTATCTAATGAAGTATCAATAATCCTTATATTCTTTTCTCTTATTGAATCCCGTTCGGCTGATCTTAAGGTATCTTCAAGCTTAAGCCCGAACGAATCCCGCCTGGCTAAACTTGGTGTATCTGCAAACTTAAGCTCGAACTTTTGAATAATGGAGTCAAGATTTGGGCTGTATATCTGCTCGGCATTTTCATAAGTCTGATTGATGCACAGGCGAAGAAATTTATCCTTACCACCCGTTTGAATCAAATGTTCTATAAATGCTCCTGCTATGGGATATAAGTACCTTTCGGGCATGGAAGGATTACGCCACATCTCCGGAATATTTACTGTTTCGCCATTTTGTAAAGCTTCCTTTGCAAATTGAATTTTATTACGACCCGTCATATCAAAATAAACTGCCATACCCTCATTTATCAACCTTGTTTTGGTTTGCATGTTATTAACATAGTGGGAAACCACATGCGTTAACTCATGACCAACCGTTTGATCATAATGAGTATGGATAATACACATTTCGGAACTGGCAAATCCAATTTGAGAATTAAGTGTTTTCATAGCATCTTCACGAGATTCCCAAACAAAGAAATCAATCTTCCTGGGTATTTTTGCCTGAAAAAAATGTGATAAACTATCAAAGGCATGCTCTCTTCTTGTCATAAACTTTTCTAAGTCCGCAATTTTATCAATGGATTTTGGTTGAAAATGAAATATTATATGTTCCTTTTCAATAACCCTGAAATCATTGTATATATCATCAAAACCCAAAAGAGCAACAAATTGGGCTGCATAATTATTGACATTTTTGGTGGCGTTTAATGCCAGGCATTGTTTTAAGCAGTCTTTTGATTTTTCGTTATCACCCAGCCAAAAATAACAAACTCCCTGATAAGCCAAACTCCAGGCTTTAATCCAGCCATTACTTTTATCCCTGGTATTTGTTTCCTCAAGAAAAGGAAGAGCATCCTTGTACTGATGGGAATCTGCATAGGCCCGCCCTAATATCAATTTAAGATTTAAATCATCGGGCGACTTTTTAATCAATGGAGGAGCCTGTTCTATGACTTTTGAGTACTCTCCCTGCTGATATAGTTTAATTAATTCTTCATTATTTTGAGCGTAAATAACGACGGTTAGTAAAAGAGAACATGTTAAGGTTAAAATTCTTTTCATAGCTGTTTGTTAGTTTATAAAGTTGAATTGGATTCTGAAGTTCATATTTTGCTATCTTATTCAATATCCCACTTTCCGGATTTCTTTGCAATATCAATCAGTACTTGTCCATGCGGTGTCAGGAGGCTCGTTACTTAAACAACAATATCCCAGCATCCCTAATAAGTGACAATCCATTATCCCTCTAACTAAATTATACCTGACTGCTTTTTCAAAGGATTGAGAAATACAAGTTTTCCGGTTGGTTTGCATTGGGATTATAGTTTGTGGTTTTCTGGTTCGTAAATTTGGTTCAATTTACAATTTTTTGGATATGGAGGTATAGAGTTTGAGTATATTTTTGAAGTTGCGTCATTTTAAGGAGCAATTCCAAGCGGATTTGCAAATTCAGCTTAGCTGGGGGGATTCTGATGTGCACAGGCAATTTAACTTATCCAAATGTTAATATATTGAATAATTTTCCATTCATTATTTAGATATTCCAAAATAACTAAGTCACCACTTGCATATAATGAATAGTGATAACTCTCTGTGTAAAATACCGCATAGTTACCAGAAATCAATATGTCAGACAGCTTTATTATTCCGTAACAATTAACATTTTTCTTATAAAACCTATCCCAATCATCAGAACCTTTAGGAATCTTACCGTTTGTGTATTTTAAATCATATCTGGTTCTGATATTGAGATGTTTATTTAATTTATTTTTCGTACTCAGAAGTTTATCCAAATCAAGTAACATATAACCAAAGACACTATCTTTAGCTAACAGCTCGCCAAAATTATCCCAAGGTACCTGGTAGAAATAACCAATTGGTTTTAATCCAAATTTATTGTTTAAAATTTTATATGTTTCATTGTTATAAATATTACCAGCCAAATAATCTCTTAAGTATTCAAGGTCAATATTGGAAGCTAGATTCATTTTTTTAATAAAGGAAACTACAATCAATCGGGATGCCTTCTTAGATACTGAATCATGGTCGCTTACCGAATGGTTAATAAAATCGGCGTAGATTCTGCTTTTTAATGAATCATTCTGAGAAAATAATTGATTAAGACAAAACAATAATCCAATGAGTAATATGTGATGCTGTCTTTTCATTCTATAGAGTTCTTGTTGCATGTTATGCCGGTTTGCAAATCCCGCATTGTCTAAAACGGATTTGCAAAATCCGCTTAGCGCTTCGATTTATATTTGATTGCTTATCGAAGAGATGAGCTTTGCATACTTTTGAAACCTTTTTTACTATATTGTTAGGCAACGTTATTCTTATTTATTCCCTTATTGTCAAATACATACTTGGACTTTTATACTTATTTATTGTCCATTTGGCTTCAGTACCCCAGCGATATAATCCTGTCTGATTTTTTTTATTTTTAAACAAAATATAAGCCTTTTGCAGCCTATCATTGATTTTCATTTCTCTATCCGCATTTAATCCTTGAACCTTTAGCCATTCAAGTGTTAATCCAATTTCAACACTCATAATTAAATTATATTGTTCCAAATCAATGTTTGCCCACTCTGATTCATTTGTAAAGGTAATGATTATGTTTTCTGTAAGTTTTTCATCTAAAACTATAGTATCTTTTATGGTACGAATATGTAGTCTAAATAAACTTGTATCAAATGCCTGGCGTTGGAGCAAGACATGCAAACTACTTATTTTAACAGGTTTTTTACCTAAATCTAATTTTATCCCGATCTCGTACCCCTTTTTAATATAAAGACCACCCCAACCGCTCCAACCTTGAAATTTATTAAAACCTTTTGCTCCAATATCTCTAATTTTGGTGGGTTTTATTACAACCTCATTAAGGACGTAAGAAGTTTCAACCAATTTAATTTTATTGTCTTTTTGCAATAGTTCTGAAATAGGAAATGACTGTGATTCAAATCCAATCATTGAGAATCTAACAGTGGAAGATAAATCTATGTTTTTAAATTCAAATTCAAAATATCCTTTCTCATTTGAAATTGTTCCATAAGATGTATTTAAAATACCAATACTTACATATTCCAAAGGTTCATTGGTTTTAGAGTCAGTTATCTGTCCTTTGATAACTTGCCCATTACTCTCAATACTAAAAAGAAGCAGTATACTAAGCCAAAATAGTTTCATATTATCAATATCATTAATCGGTTGTGGGTGAATTAATTTATAATATTATCTAACTAATACCTTATGCGGATTGCAAATTCTGCAATGTTCCAAGCGGATTTGCAAAATACTCTTAGCGCTTCGATTTATATTTGCCGCTGAGCTTAGTGAATTACAAATTCACTTATGTTCCAAGCTGAATTGCAAATTCAGCTTAGCTTGGGACGCATTCTTGTTAGAGTAATCTTTGCCTTTTATAATCAGTTTTTCCTATCAATGGTTTCTTTGACATTGATGTTAGTGTGTTTGTCTTTGGAAAAAGAAAGTTCTCAGTCTGATCTGTTTGCCAATTTAATCTTGTTAACAATTCATCAGATCCGGAGTCTGTTTCTATGAATATTTTCTTGCAAGGTATCAATGTTTTATTGTTTAAAATAACAGCTAAGATTGGCGATATGAAAGTAGGAGAATACAGAGCAATTCGTTATCAAGCAACACAGTACTTTATGAGAGCCACAGCCCTTGAATAACCTATTAAATCCCAATTTTGTATATTGCATTATGGGCAGTTATTTTTTCAGTCCGCATACCTCAATTAATTTTCCTTTTCTTAATTCATTCAAAGAGAATGTTGCAAACTTAACAGTATCTGTTTTTGGTATCTCTGTTATATTGTAAAAAATGAAATCGCTATTATTCTTTAATTTGACTGAGTAGTTATTCGCAAAACTTCCAGGTTTATAAATACCTATAAAGACACAAAAATTTATTGAATCGGTATAAAAAACTGCATTCGAATAGTCATTGCCACATTTAAACTGGACTTCTGAAATATAATTACCATCATCTGTTTTGTAAGAGCCGGCAGGATAATAATCAGCGTCGCACTTTATTGAATTTGTACCGAATAGAGGCATTGTCTTTTTGCAGTTTTTGTCCGTATGATGAAATTGAAATAATTGGCTTTTAATAATCGTCTTTTGTTCAATTGTATCACTTAAAAGTGAGGATTTAAAGTTATAGACTTCAACTGTCTCTCCCTTTAGCTTTGCATCAAATTTTTCGTGTTCATCGTAAGATCCAATTTTTTGTCTGAAAGTTATAGAATCCGTTAAGTAACATTCTGTCAATTCCCCGAAAACACCCGCACAAAAAGTTCGATATCTTTCTAAGTAAAGTCCTTTAGCTATTTCATTTGTTCCAATATTATCACAACATTTTGTATCACTGCTCAAACAACCTGAAAGTAATAAAGATGAAACAATAAATAGTATAACTATAAATCTCATTGTCAGCTCTTTTTTATAATTGCCTATAACAGGACGCAACATGGCCTGAAAGGGAGTGCGGGCCGCGTCTTTATCCCACGGTAAGAAATTTGAAGCGGGAGAGGAGCTTTGCATACCTCTGAAGCCTTTTTGGCTATATTGCATATTGGGCGTAGATTTTATTTTATCTTTCTTAAATGATGCGTAACTCCATTGTCAAAATCATAAAGATAAATTGCTTTTGGGGCAATACACACAATCCTAAATTCCTTTCTCTTATTTAATAAAAGTACTCCTTTCCCTTCAAAATCTATTGTGTCAGTTACTTTGGTATTATTATCAGAATCAACAATCTTCAGTTTTTTAGTTTCTAAATCACCACTTATTTGCCACTCATTATTCAAATCTTTGTCAACAAATGCAAATTGACTTATACTATCTGGCATCCAATGACCATTAATTAAAGAATGTCCTGCAATTAGCCAATATCCAACGGATTTTTCTTCAATTTCTGCATAATGAAGCGTGTATGGTGTAATCAAGCAATCAATATTTTCAATTTTTTTAAAATTATTCCTAAATGATGAATTATTAACAATTAATACGGTTGATTCTTTGTTTACCAGTTCAGTAAAATAAATCATTCCAAGTTCAGGATAACAAGCAATTATTTCGATATCTGAAGAATCATTATTAAATATTAGTCCTAAAAATATTACTTTATCAAATTCGTCTTCCTGATAAACCGTTGTGTCTGGCGAAATAATTAACTGATAAATGTCGGTTATTTTCGAAGTATCATTTTCTAATTCCATTGGGGTTAAGAAATCAATAATTTTTCTTTGACAATCTCTGTTAAGATTAATTGATTTTAACAAATAATCAGCTTGGAAAGGGGACTGTTTATCAGAATCTGCACAGCTCCAAGAAATCAATACTATAAATGCTGCAATACAAATCCTCATGTTATTAAAAGTCATTCTTTATGGTTTGTTTAGTGACTGTATGGTTCTTTTAATTTACGCCCAATATCCCAATAACGCACTATCTTACTTATAATCTTATGTATTGGCTGCATGACGAGTTCTTAGGCTATTAGATGTTTTTTTTCTAAATATAAGTGAATTTAAATATTTGTAAACACTGTTGTCCGGGAAAAAAAGAGATTTCTCCCGATGGTCGAAATGACAGGGCTTTTAAAATGTCCAAAATGGATGATGCTTAGCTGGCGGCGAAGCCGCCAGCTAAGCATCATCCTCACCCTAACTACTTTATTGTCATTTCGAATGCAATGAGAAATCTATAATAGTGATTTGCAAACGTTGTTCCCGGAAAAATATACACGAAACAACTATTGCCCGGTAATTGATAAAATTAATTGTAATGCAAACAGCGCCAACCATCACTCCGCTGTTTGCTTTTTAGCTGTTAAGCTTCGGCTGTTGCAGATTTTGCTTTGGAGCGTTTCATCTGTACGCCTGGGATAAGGTCAGGTGAAAAGTTACACTGAAAGGTAGGATGTTTTTTCTTCAACCTTATTAACGAACATTGAAAGGTTATTAAGTTTTCCTTCAACATTGGGAGATAAATTTGAAGGATTGGAGGACTTTCTTTCAAGGTTAAAAAGTAGCGTTGAATGGTTACGAGGTTTCCCTTCAAGGATAAAAGATTACATTGAAAGGTTGGAAGACTTTCCTTCAAGGTTACAAAGTTATGTTGAATGGTTGGGAGGTTTTGCTTCAAAGTTACAAGCTAACGTTGAAACGTTAGAAGGGTTTATTGCATGGTTACCAGATAACGCTTCTTCGCTGGAAGATATTTAACATGAAAAAACAGGAAAAAAAGCATAAAAAACGGGTTCTTTATTATTCGCCAAAACCTAGTAAACATTAATAAAACAGCGTATTACCAAAATTTTTTATTTTAAAACCGAAACATACAATACCCTACAACCGTAAACGTGAATGTTTAAAAATCACTAACCCAAACATTAACGTTATGGCTTATCGAAAAAGACAACAGTCCGCCGAAGTGGACAAAGCTAACAAAAGAATTGACGGACTTATGTCCATTGTACCCGAAGTTGAACTTGGATCCGACCTTACCCTTGCTGCTTACAGGAGCAAAATTGAAGAGGTGGAAAAACGAACCAAGAGTCATAATACCTTATTAACAGAGGTAGACACATCGTTAACCCTGCTCGAAAGAGCTGAAAGAGAACTGGCCGATTATTCGGAACGTATGCTCAGCGGTGTTGGCAGTAAATATGGTTTCGACAGTATTGAATACGAAAAAGCCGGTGGAGTTCGCAAAAGTGAAATAAGACGCCCTGCCCGCAGAAATGGAAGTGTTCTTGCCAAATAAATAAAAATAAAAACTGTGTTAAACGAAGCTCCGGGTAACCCCGGGGCTTTTTTTGTGTTTAAAAGCGAGGGATGTCATATTTCAGATACATTTCAAAATCTTCTTTATTCATAGATTTGTCAATAATATCCGTAATGTTCATATTGAAATTCTTGTGCTCTTCTGAGGTAAAATATATCTGTGATTAGCTTGTCAAGTTCATCAACAATTTTGTTAAGTTTTTTTGTTCGTTCAACTTTCTCTTTTCCCAACGTATTGAAATCGATTTTACTTTCGTCTTCTATGAGTTGCCGCAGAGATTTTATGTAAAGCCCCTTTTGCATGGTGATGTCATAAGTTTTGGAAATGTTGTCTTTGGTTTTTGGTAGCAAATAAATAGAATATTCTGCATAACCTAAAATGCGGCTGCATTGATGACCAAAGTAAGTTCCGCCATATTCAAAATGCCCAAAAAGCGAGTTGATGTTTAAGTAAATGTCTATGAGCTTTAGCCGTTGGATTGCAAATTCCTTGATACCATTCTTCTGCTTAAGAAAATAAGCATACAATATGTAATACTCATCTTGTCCCACTTCACTACCAAACGTTAAATGAATTTTGTTGCCATTGCGGTCCACAATGTCCTTCCAAATATCATTACCAAAATAAGTCAAGTCTGGGTTTTGAACATTGTCACTGTACAAGGCAGGAAAATTATCTACTATCAGATTGAACTCATTCCTGCTGTATTTTAAAGTGTCGCCAGTTTCGGTTGCTATTATAATAGTGTCTTGTTCAGTGTAATATTTTGAATTGTTGACCTTTTGTATTTTGGTGTTTTCATCAGCAGTATTTGTCCTGTCGAGCTGCCTGGACTGGTTGTTACAACTTAAAAGTAAAACAATTACTGTTACTTTATAAATTATCTGTTTCATGGCCCGTTTCTAAAATAGACACTAATATCGGAAAAAACCAAATTACTCTCTGTGGTCTGAGGAGGCTCTGTTGAAAATTATTGTTGTTTTAAATTCTACATTTTTACCGGATAGCGTATTAGAAGGTGGGCGGCCTTCTGAAAATGGCGTTAAGAAAACAAAAGAATGGCCGTCGCGAGGGGATTGAAGCGGTTTAAGAACGAATATTTTAGCCTTCAGTAAATAATTATGAGGAGGTATAATGTAAAAATAGGTAATCAATAGCGGCTTATCCCCGCAGCAGGTCAATCTTTTGTTTTTAGCCAATTTTCATGAAGCCTGGACTTTTTGGTCCTTTTGTGTCATGACAAAAGGACAAGAACATTGTATTTGATCTTCATTTCTATACAACATAGCCTCTGATGACTGTGGACTAACCTATTTCTTAAGAGCCTAATTAAAATAAATTAAATCCGAAATGTAATCCAGGTTCTCCCAAGATGAATTTAGACCATTTATCGTCTAACTGTTTAAATCCATCAGGCAATTTTGTGTGAAAAGCACGGTGAGTAATTGCAATTGATGGTTGAATAAAGAATCTGTCCTTAAAAAGTTTGATGTGATAACCAAAACGATATGTGTTGAAAATCTGAAAGCCATTATCTATTTTTTTGTTTTTGTCGTTTACAAAATTTTGCAAAGTAGGCATTACATTAAGTTCGACATATAAACCTTTCCGCAAAAATCGTGTGTAAGCCATTGAAATGCCATACTCGCGAACATAGCCGGGAAATTTTTCTTCGGGTTTTCCGTAGGATTTATTAAAAAACGGATGAATACCATTCGGCCAGGCATATTTCCAGGTTTTTGGTTCTAATGTAATTACATCCTTTCCAGTAATTCTATAGCCTATATTTAGTTGAACAAAGTCGGGGGGATTTGTGGGAGCCAAATTACCCAATAAAAACAAAGTGCTGCCAACGAACCATCGTTTGTAAGTGCTGTCTGTTTCTGCATATTGTGCTTTGAGGAGGAGCGTACTTGCCATCATTAGGACAAAACCAACGAATAAAATTTTCTTTTGCATATTTTTCCTTTAGGTTAAACGATACTGCAAAAGTAGATTGGCGATGGACTTAAAATCGTTCACTTAAGTGAAGAAATGATTTACTCTTTGCTCTTTTCCAATATTCTTGACCTTAGTCTGCTTAATGATTGTGGCTTGATACCCAAATAACTCGCTAACTGATGTTGTGGTACACGCTGAATAAGATCCGGTCTTTTTTGTAATAGGTTCAGGTATCGTTGTTCGGGCGAAGAAGTCTTAAACTCGTCAAAGTCTATTCGTTGTTTAGCTAACAATTCTTCCGACAACATTCTGCACATTATTTCAAACTTTGGAAACTTACTGTTTATTTCTGCTTCCATTTCAGAATTTGAAACTGTAAGAGTAGTGTCTTCAACACAACTAATGAAATATTCAGAAGGAGTTTTATTGATAACACAATGAGGTGTGAAGGCGTCCATTTCTGTGCAGAAAGCAGTTGTTTTCTCTTCTCCGTCTTTGATATAATAAACCCTGATACAGCCCTTTAAAACAAAATAGCTCTCTTTCGATTTCTGTCCTTCACGGAGCAAAACCGTCCCCTTCTTTACCGATTGAAACAGGTCTGTCGAAAGTATTGCGTTTCTCTCATCTTCTGTCAGAGAAATGTATTTAGATATAAAGTCAAATACCAAGTCTTTCATTGTATTTTATGTTATTACTGTTACACTTGCCACAAACGATTGGTGGTATGAAAAGTTTAGTCTTAGTTTGTGTTAGATTTATGCTGTTGATATTTACCACCAATATACAAAATTCCTGATTCGTCCGATAGACTGAGTAACCTTCCGGAAAAAGTACTCTACTTTAGGTTGTTTTTATATTACATTACATATATTTAGAAAAAAACAATTCCATGAAAAAATCCATCTTATCAATCGTTAGTGCTTTTATCGTCATCATCAACTGCGCATCACAAACTCCGATTAACCAGGAGCTGAAGAAGGAACTGGCCCAGATTCTGTTTACCGATCAAATTTACCGGGAACTGCATGATCCCCGGATTACCGATGTACGACGCCTTGAAATTGCCAGATTAACAAATCACACTCCTGAAGATTTACAAAAGAATTTATATTTTATAATGAAGGATACCGATTCAGCGAATCTTGCAAGAGTTGAGAAAATCGTTGAGCAGTATGGCTATCCGGGAAAAACCCTGGTGGGCGAACCAGAAAACATCGCAGTATTTTATGTAATTCAGCATGCCCCAGATAAGATTCCTCAATATTACCCATTGATTGAAGAGGCTGCGAAGAAAGGAGAACTCCCCTTTCGTTTGACAGCCATGATGCTCGACCGGATGCTTGCCGACGAAGGCAAGGAACAGATTTATGGCACCCAGATTTATAGCAGAAGAATAACTAACAAAGAAACCGGAAAGGAAGAAAACTTCATGTATGTTGTTCCCATCAAAGATCCCCAAAATGTAAACCAAAGGCGAAAAGAAGCAGGCTTTGATACAACAGTCGAAGAGAATGCAAAAGATTTTGGTATGGATTACAAGGTGTATAGTTATGAGGAGTTGAAGAAGATATTGGAATAGACCACGGTCGACAGACGGCAGACGACGGCAAACAGCCACCTCACCCCCTGCCCCTCTCCTTGAGGAGAGGGGTGACGCTCCGATGAGGATTAGTCGCAAAATTTAAAATTATGTTAAAGACACTTTTGTTTGAGGGACAGTTCCCTCTCCTTGAGGAGAGGGTTAGGGTGAGGTGAAAAAACATGCTTTACGATTATATTATATGATTAAACCTTTAAAGAGACCCGATTTTGAGCTTCATTTAGGAGCTGGAAGTAAAATCTATGATAAGGCTGGCGAATTAAGGAGGAATTTAACCCCTGCAGAGGAAAAGCTATGGCAAGCTTTAAGAAACAGGAGACTCTGTGGTTTTAAATTCAGAAGACAACATCCGCTTAAACAATTTATCGCCGATTTCTATTGCCATGAAAAAAAATTAGTGATTGAGCTTGATGGAGAAATCCATCAACATCTAGTCAATTCAGAACATGATGAAGGTCGTACATTTGAACTGGAAAGATTTGGTCTAACTGTACTTCGATTCAATAATAATGAGGTTTTACAAAATTTGAACGAAGTTTTGGAAAAGATCAGGAAGGCTTTGGAATATTAACCTCACCCCCTACCCCTCTCCTGGGAGGATAGGGGTGACGCTCCGACGAAGGTATGTCGCAGAATTTAAAGCATTCTGAAGACAATTTTGACTGAGGGGTAGTTCCCTCTCCTTCCAGGAGAGGGTTAGGGTGAGCTGACATAGAGTGCTGTTCTTTCTCCTTCTTTGAGAGGTCCTGATAGCTATCGGGAAGGGTGAGGTGTTAATATATTTCAGCAAATGTTTCTATATCCTAAAAAACACCCCCAAGCCGGCACTTGGAAGAACCGGAAATTCCAAATCCAGATTCCAACCAGTTGATGGCTTTTTCCTTATGGTTTCGCTACCTAGTTGGAAAATAGCGCCAACATCCAGGGTAATCCCTATTTTCTTTGAAATGTTAAAGTCTCTCCCGACCCGTGTGTTGAGATAAAAATATTTGTCAATCCTGTATTCAGTTTCATCTCGCAAATAGTTCACTCCAATCCTTCCGAACCAGGGTCGACGGTTTGATAATTCTGAAAATCCTCCAAAATGGTAGAGAAAATCACCCGAACCCGACATTATTTTTTCACCTGAAGCAAGAGGCCATGTTCCGATACTAAATCCCACCTGCGATTGCTTAAGCTGAAAACGCAAACCAATATTTAAAAACTCAGGTAATCCGATCCCTGTAGTTATATTTACTTTCTCTTGTCCGCTCAGCAGATGTAAATTACCAACCACTAAAACAATTAAAAGAAGCCTGAATTTATCTTTCATGTTTTCGAATTTTAAACCTAATGTAATCAAAATCATTATGTCCGGATAAAATATTTCTATGAATGTAATGAATATACTTTGGATCTATTGGAAAGGATGGTGATTTATCCAATAGGTCACCGCTACGCGGCTTAAAAAATCAAATCACCAATTTTACTACAAAGAGACCACCGCTATGCGGCTGGTAAGCTGCAGAGCAGTGACCCTAGTAGGTATTTTAGTTTTAAAATCATCATTAGCTGCATATCGGTGAACTATTTGAAAAGCCCACGGTTCGGGACCGGCCTGCAAAAAATGGCGTTAAAAAAACAAAAGAGTTGCCGTAACGAGGAGATTGTAGCGGTTTTAACAAAAATAAAACTTGTACCTTTTCAGCAATTTGTAAGTTCGGAAAACCTTCAAAGTTGCATCGCAGTAGCGGCTTATCTCCGCAGTAGGAAACTCTTTTGTTTTTAGCCAATTTTTTGTAAGCCTTGACTTTTTGGTCCTTTTGTGTCAAGACAAAAGGACGGATGATAAATATTGATATATTAAACTGTATTTTACCATTCTATAAGAATTCTTATCCGTGGACTTTCTTCCTGTATTTTCCGTCGTAGCAATGTTATAGAATAAGATGAACTAATATGCGGCGATAATTACACATAATCACTTTTTGAGGCAATTTCCCGCTCGGATGAGCGTCTCGTTCATCTGTTCAAATCCGGCCTCCGGCCATATTTATTAAAGCTTATCATTTTATTTTCGACTGAAGCCTTTAAGAAGTGTAACGAGAAGCTACACTTAGCCAACATATTGGTTTTCTTCCTGTATTATAGTCGGCTGGTGTGTGTCGTCCGTCGACTTCTTCCTGTATTCGCCGTCGACTGAGGTCTTCTTTCACAGCCTCTTAATCATAATCCGCCTGAACTCAACTCCCTGTCCTTCGCTTTGCAGGGCAATATAGCCTTCGGTAAGCGGTTTGCCGTCGATCTTAATGGTGGGGTCGAAACCATTTACAACACCGCCTCCGATCTGGGGTTTTGTATATTGAAGCACAGTGTCGCCGTCGATAAGATGGGTAACGAGCGAATCGCGGTAAACAATAAGTTCTCCTTTTACCCATTGGTTCCAGGGATATGTTTTCGACGAGGAATTGACACAATGCTGCGGTTCCTTCACGCCTTTAAAGAATATTTCGGTACCTGGAGAGCACATGTTGCCTGTGGGGCGGGGATTTCCATCTCCGGCATCGGCCAATAACTGGAACTCGACCGAGATAGGCCAGTCCTGCTCTTTCAGGATAGTTTTCGGATCCTGGGAGTGAAACATCACTCCACTGTTGCGATAAGTGTATGAGGGCGCGTCTTTGAGCCATACATCGGTAAACCGGTATTCGAACTTCAGGTGAAACGACGAAAACGGTTCCTTATAGAAAAGATGCCCGAAACGATTGCTGAATTCCTTGTAACCGTCGTAATTTACCTGAATGATGCTGTCCGTCACCCGGAAAGTATTTGCATAATTGTCGCCCACCTCATGATGGTGGATTTTGACAACCCAGCCATCGAGATCTTTTCCGTTGAAAAGGGACTGCCATTCGGCTTTGCTTTCAACTGATTTCTTGGAGTTGCTGCCACAGGCAGACACCAGCAGCAAAATAGGAACAACAAGGGTTAATAGTTTATTCATAAGTATGATATTAGGGTCAGGGAAAATGATTAAAATAAAAACAAATTACGAAGATTATTTCTTCACTGGCGTTGTGGTATCGAAAAATAAAATCTACTCCCCTCGCCTGTTTTACTTTCGGCCCAGATCTTACCGCCATGTTTCTTAACCAGTTCTTTACACAGCAGCAGTCCGAGACCTGCGCCCTTTTCATTATCAGTTCCTATAGTCGACAAAGAATTATCTTCGTTGAAAAGCATTTTAATATCCTCAGGCTTTATGCCCACTCCGGTATCGGAAACACAAAACACAATTTCGTGAGGCACTTCTTCTGCCGAAAGATGAACTTTACCATACTGCGGCGTGAATTTTAATGCATTCGAAATCAGATTCCTGAGAATGGCCAATATCATATTTGCGTCTGCGACCATCGGAATTTCCTGTTCAACAGAAACCGAAAATTCAATATTTTTTTGTTCCGCAAGATGAATCTGCGATTTAGTTACTTCATCAATCAAAGTTTTCACCTCGATCTTCTGAGGATTGAACTTGATATCATTGGTCTGTGTTAACGACCAATCCAAAAGGTTTGTCAGCAGGTTATAAGTTTGACCTGACACTTCGTAAATAATGCCGATGTATTTTTTAATTTTCTCCTGTGTGAGCGTGTGAAACTGGGTTTGCAGCAACTTACTGAAACCTATCAGGGCATTGAACGGAGTTCTTAAATCGTGCGAAATAACCGAATAAAGCCTGTCTTTTGTAACAATAGCTTTTTTGAGGTTACTCTCGGAGATTTCCAGCGCTTTCTGGACTTTGATTCTCTCTATTTCTGACGTTATGCGGGCCCCAACAATTCTCAGGATGGCTTCACTCTGGGGAGGGAGTTTTAACTCCTTGCGCGACATAGCGCATAAAATACCGTTTGGTTCACCCTCCTTGTTATACAAGGCTGTACCCACATAACCTCTGATGTTAAGCTCCAGCAGATCTTTTGCCGTGGGAAAAAAATCAATCACATTATCGTGATAAACGCAATAGCCTTTTTTAGAGGTAAGATCACAGGGAGTATCTTTCAGCTTATAGGTAAAGCCTTTTATGAATTGTCCGTCAACATAAGCCGGAAAACCTTCCACAAGATTTTCGCTTACAAGCTGGCCAATAATGACACACTCGGCATTGAGCCATTCCGATAATTTAATTACGATATTATTGAAGAACTCTTCTCCTATATCCCCAACAGCTGTTTCAACAAGCGCCTGAAAAAGCTTTTCATTAGCCTTGTACGCTTCCAGTTCCTTTTTTAAGGACTCATTCTCCCGATTTAACAAATCCAGTGTATCCATCGCTACTGCATCATAGATTAATCAGTAAAGAAAAAATACAATTGAGCCTAACGTTAACAAAATGGGAGAAAAGAAACCCTGCATTTAGCAGATTCAATACAAAAACACCCCTCCAATTAAGCGTAGGCTGAAGTTATGCAATTTATCCCCTAATAACTGAAAAAGACACATTTATTTTCAAAAAAAAATGCTGGTCAGGTTACCAAAGAAACCCTGACCAGCATTTAATAGTAATTAATTTTATTAACCTTCCAGGCTATGAACCACCAGGCCGCTCCTGAGTTTAGGTTCGAACCAGGTTGTTTTGGGAGGCATAATGTTACCTGAGTCGGCAATGGTAAAAAGTTGTTCCATGCTTACCGGATAAAGCGCAAAGGCGGCGGCCATTTCGCCGTTATCAACCCGGCGTTTCAATTCACCAAGACCGCGGATTCCTCCAACAAAATCAATTCTTTTTGAATTGCGAAGGTCGGTTATATTGAGCAGTGGTGTTAACACCTGATCCGACAACACGGTAACATCGAGACAGCCAATAGGATCGGAATCATTAAAAGTGCCCGGTTTTGCAGTAAGCGAGTACCATTCCCCTTTCAGATACATGCTGAAATTATGGAGTTTCGAAGGCTTGTATTCGGCCGTGCCTTTTTTCTCAACAATAAATCCTTGCTCAAGCTTCTTCACAAAATCTTCTGCCGAAAGTCCATTCAGATCTTTTACAACACGGTTATAGTCAATAATGGCCAGCTGCGTATCAGGGAAATGTACTGCAAGAAAGAAATTGTATTCCTCCCGGCCGGTGTGATTCTTATTGGCAAGTTTCTTCTCATTCCCAACCAGAGCGGCAGCAGCAGTGCGGTGGTGACCGTCGGCAACGTATGTATAAGGAATTTCGGAAAAGAGTTCAACAAGTCGAATAACTACCTGCTTATCGCGGATGACCCAGAAATGGTGCCCAAAACCATCCACAGCTGTAAAATCGTATTCAGGTTTATTTTTCACAACATCGGCAACAATTTTATCAATCTCGGGAACTGCTCTGTAAGCAAAAAATACAGGTTCGTAGTTCAGGTTGCTGATGCGGATGTGATTTTTGCGGTCTTCTTCTTTATCAGGACGGGTTAACTCATGCTTACGGATGATGTTATTCATATAATCTTCAACAGCAGCACATCCGACAATACCATACTGAGTGCGGCCGTTCATGGTTTGGGCGTAGATGTACAAACAATCGTCTTCATCCTGGAACATCAAACCTGATTTTACCATACTTTCAAAATTGGACTTACCTTTCTGGTAAACTTCAGGAGCATGTTCATCCATGCTATCGGGAAGATCAATCTCAGGTTTCACCACATGTAAAAAAGAATCGGGATTGCCTTTCGCTTCCTCTTTGGCCTCCTCCCTATTAAGAACATCGTAAGGCCTCGAGGCAACAGCCTTTGCTTTTTCCTGTACAGGACGAATTCCTTTGAATGGTTTTAATATTGCCATTGTATATGTGAATTATGGTTTGGTTTTAAATGCGTAGAGACGGAATGCATTCCGTCTCTACAATAATATCATTAATTTATTTTTTCAAAATTTGTTTACCTGAAACGTTTTGTCGCCTTTTTGCAGAAAGGCAACAATTTGTCGCGCAGCAGCCAAACCGGCATTTATGTTAGCTTCTTCGGTCTGCGCACCTTGTTTTTTATTGGTAAAATAAAAGCGGCCGGGGAATTTTTCAGCAAACTCTGCAGCATTATCGGGAGCCACGTCCGATACATAACGAAAATCCTTTCGCTCTTCGAACAGCTTAACAAGCGAAGCTTCATCTATAACTTCCTTACGGGCGGTATTGATAAGCATGGCGCCCTGCGGCATTTTCGAAAGCAAATTATGATTGATAGAACCTTTGGTATCCTTGGTGGCCGGAATATGTAACGACACAAACTGACATTTTGAATAAAGTTCATCAACACTGCTGAGTGCCTTAACACCGTCTACTTCAATCATGGCAGGTGTAAGGAACGGGTCGTAAGCATAAACTTCCATACCAAAACCTTTAGCAATGCGTCCTACACATTTACCAACAAATCCGTAGGCATGCAGTCCCAATGATTTTCCTTTCAGCTCTGTGCCCGACGAACCGTCAAAATGATTGCGAACCTGCATGATCATCATACCAAAGGCAAGTTCAGCAACAGCATTCGCGTTCTGACCAGGAGTGTTCATGGCAACAACTTTACGCTCCGAAGCAGCTTCAAGATCGATATTATCGTAACCGGCACCGGCACGAACAACAATCTTGAGGTTTTTACCTGCTTGAAGCACTTCACGAGAAGCAACATCGCTGCGAATGATCATAGCATCAACATCAGCAACAGCTTTCAGCAGATCGGACTGTTCCTTATATTTTTCAAGTAGCACCAACTGAAACCCGGCATCTTCCACAATTTTGCGGATACCGTCAACAGCTTGCTTGGCAAAAGGTTTTTCCGTTGCGACCAATACTTTCATAATATGCGATTTGAGGTTGTGTAATTATCAGCCTTTCATTTTTTCGAATTCCTGCATCGCATTTACAAGTGCCTGAACGCCTTCAACCGGCATTGCATTGTAAATAGATGCTCTAAAACCGCCTACCGAACGATGACCTTTCATGTTCACCAGGCCTTTGGATTCAACATAAGTAAGGAATTCTTTTTCCAGATCTTTATATTCGTCACTCATTACAAAACAAACGTTCATCAGCGAGCGGTCTTCCTTAACAGCAGTTCCTTTGAACATTTTGTTACGGTCGATTTCGTTATATAACAGATCGGCCTTTTTAATGTTGAGCTTTTCAATAGCTTCAACACCACCCATGCCCTTTAACCATTTTAAGGTTTGCAAGCAGGCAAAAACGGCGAACACAGGAGGAGTGTTGTACATGGTGCCATTTTCGATATGCTGTTTGTAATCGAGCATGCTGGGAATATGACGGCTTACTTTGCCAAGAATACTGTCCTTAATTATAACGAAAGTAACACCAGCAGGGCCAAGGTTTTTCTGAGCACCGCCGTATATCATGGCATATTTCGAAACATCCATCGGACGCGAAAGTATATCAGAAGATGCATCGGCAATAAGCGGAACATTCACATCAGGATCGCTGTGCCATTGGGTTCCGAAAATTGTATTATTGGTAGTGATGTGGAAATAGTCCGCATCAGCCGGTACTGTGTAATTTTTAGGAATGAAGTTATAATTTGCATCCTTTGAAGAAGCTACTTCAACAACTTCTCCGAAAGCTTTGGCTTCTTTCAAGGCCTTGCTTGCCCAGGTTCCTGTGTTGATATAAGCCGCTTTTTTATTCAGGAGGTTGTAAGGAACCATACAGAACTGAAGACTGGCACCACCACCAAGGAAAAGAATTGAATAACCTTCGGGTATGTTTAATAATTCTTTAAACAACGCAATTGATTCAGCGAGAATACTTTCAAATTCCTTGCTGCGATGCGAAATTTCCAGGATGGATAAACCTGTTCCATAAATATCTTTTACTGCTTTTGCAGTTTCTTCAATTGTAATTTCTGGTAAAGTTGACGGTCCCGGATTAAAATTATACTTCTTCATGTGTTTTTCTTAAAAAAATTCTATATAAGATCGGTTTTTAATTGAAAGGTTCAAAGTTAAAGCAATTTTATTATGTTCATTTTGAAAAGTTGATATTTGTCAGAAAATATTTTCAACAGATGTTTATAAGTTGAAAATACAGATCACCTTTTAGTCGTAAACTGAAAGCTAAAATAAAGTTTGGAATAATTATTTTCCCTGACTTTAAACATGCGAAAATATGACTTACCAGTATGTTTTACAATGCATTTCAAACGAATTCAATTCTGCCAAACGCATATTCATCGGGCATACAAATGTACCGGACCTGCTTTCACCTCCAATGAAAAAACTCAAAATTACCAATGCCGGATTTAGAACGGGGGTTAAAACAGGTTAAGACTAAAAAACTATCTTTACAAAAAAAACAGAACTATGACATTTTTCTTTATAGGCATAACCGTATTGATTTCAATAATGGCTTTTAATCAGCCTGAGGTGTTTTCAAAACTTCAGCTAAACCCATACCAGGTTTATCATCGCAAAGAATGGTACAGACTCATCACGCACGGATTTGTACACGTAGACTGGATGCATCTTATCATTAATATGTTTGTGCTGTATTCCTTTGGACAGGGTATTGAGCGTCTTTTTCAGGAGCTTCAGGAGGCAGGTTATTTGAATTATTACCAATTATGGTATGCCGGATTTTATATAAGTGCGATAGTTATTGCTTCGCTGCTTTCAGTGGCCAAACATAAGGACGACCATTATTACAACTCAGTGGGAGCTTCAGGGGCAGTTTCGGCCGCAGTTTTCTTTTTTATATTTTTCGATCCTTACAATAAGCTCTTACTTTTTGCCATCATACCCATTCCAGGAATTGTTTTCGGTATCGCATACCTTATTTATTCACAATACATGAGCCGTAAAGGAAACGACAATGTAAACCACGATGCTCACTTTATAGGAGCCGTTTACGGTTTTTTATTCCCTCTTATAATAAAGGTATCTCTCATACATTATTTTATAGAAAATTTTTTAAAGTTCGATTTCTTTTAAGAAAGAAGTAGCAATTACAATATGTTAAACAAAGCAGTATTTTTTGACAGAGACGGTGTAATTAACCGTGAGAGAGGAGAATATACCTGGAGATTGGAAGATTTCACAATCAACGAGGGATTAATTGAGTTTATGAAATTTGCTCAGGAGAAAGGATATTTACTAATTGTAATTTCTAACCAGGGAGGAATTCAAAGGGGGAAATACTCCTTACATGATGTTGATATTGCTCATAATTATCTTAAAGAAGAATTAAAGAAAAACGGTGTGGAACTGGCAGACATTTATATTTGTCCGCACCACGATAAAACCGAAAGATGTTTTTGCCGCAAACCTCAGTCAATCATGCTGGAGAAAGCAATTGCCCGGTTCAATATTGATGTAACTAAATCGTTTTTCTTTGGCGACAGTGCAAGAGATGTAGAGGCCGGAAATGCTGTGAAAGTAAAAAGCATCCAGATAGAACCCAATTCGAGCCTGCTGAAATATCGGGATTTACTTTAATTAAGGCCCGGATTTTCAGGGAAGTTCGACCAGATTTTATACTTTTCTCCTAAGGTGACCATGGTTTCCTTCCAGATATTTGTGTTGTGAACCATAATATTATTAGGTTTCACTTCTGTTACCAGCCACGAGTTGCTCTTCAGCTCACTTTCGAGCTGACCTGCCTGCCATCCGGAATAACCCAGGAAGAACCTTATTTGTGAAGGATGAATTTCGCGGGCAGCAATCATTTCTTTAATAATCTCAAATTCGCCACCCCAGTATATATTTCCAAAAACATGCTCCGAATTGGGTATTAAATCGCCCAAAGTATGCAAATAATGAATTGTATTTGTACTTACAGGTCCTCCAATTCCCACTGTAGCATTGAATTCCGGAAAATCTTCTATCACTTCGTTAATGGCAACATCGAGGGTTTTATTCAAAACAAATCCGATAGACCCATCAGGAGTATATTCAGTAAGCAATACCAGCGAGCGTTTAAAATAAGTATCCTGTAAAAAAGGTTCTGCAACAAGCACCCGTCCCCGCAAAGGCTCCACCTTGTTATACTCTATCTTAAAAATATTAAAATCCAGTTCCATATCCCTAACATTTAATCATCAGCAAATAAGTGAAAAGCTGCAAAAAATGTACCTGTTATTAATCTAAATTACAACAAAATAATAAATGAATGAAAAAACTATAACCAATATCACCACTTAAATGTTTCTGAGCTTGCTCTTTTTTATGCTAAACGAGAAATAAACTACTAAACCGGCTATTAACCATATTAAGAACCTTAACCAGTTCACATACCCTAATTCTGTCATCAAATAAAAGTTTGTCAATAAACCAAGAACCGGAATCAACGAATAGTTTTTCAGATATGTCCTTATGGTGACAAAAGTACTTAATAGAAAAAACACAAGGTATGGGATTTTATGCTTTAACACTTCCCATTCCTGATTGAAGTTAAGGTAATCACTCAGATTGTTTCCAGCTATAACAACAAGGGTTATTATAGTTCCGGCGTACAAAAGGGGAATTATATATTTTGCATTTATATAAACCATACGGAACGAACCATTATGAGGATTTTTATAATGACTAAGCTGTCCCGCACAAACAATAACAAAGGCAAAAAGAGTTCCAATACTGGTAAGGTCAGTAACTTCGGTAAGGTTTAAAAATAATGAAGGAATGCCTACAACCAGACCGGTTATGATGGTCGAAAAAGCAGGCGTTCTGAACTTTGGATGGATTTTTCCGAATTTCTGAGGTAACAAACCGTCGCGACTCATGCTCATCCAGATGCGGGGCTGCCCTAACTGAAAAACCAACAATACACTTGCCATTGCTACAATTGCACTTAAGGCAATGATTCCCGAAAACCATGGAAGATTAACTTTTTCGAACACAAACGATAGCGGATCGCCTACGGCAAGTTCCTTGTAGTGAACCATTCCTGTCAACACCAAAGTAATGGCAACATATAACAGGGTACAAATAATTAAGGAGTAAACCATTGCTTTAGGTAAATCGCGTTGCGGATTTTTACATTCCTCAGCTGTTGTCGAAATGGCATCGAAACCAATATAAGCAAAGAAAACGGCAGAAACTCCCTTAAGCACACCTGTTAATCCGTTGGGGGCGAAAGGTGACCAGTTGTCAGGATTAACGTAAAAACCTCCCACAGCAATCACAAGAATAATAACAAATACCTTTAGCAATACCAATATATTATTGGTTCTTTTACTCTCCTTGATACCAACATATACCAGCACCGTAATTAAAACCACAATAAGAAAGGCAGGTATATCGGCAATTAATCTGACTCCTGAAATCTGTGGAGCCTGGGTCCAGGCGAGGTATGCTTCGCGCAGGTACTGGGGCAGATTTTCAAGCGACGAGCCGCTTGCAAGCATACCTGCAGCTTCGGTAAAGCCACGGGAAGCGCCAAAAAAATCGGTACACAGATAAAAAGGAATATGAATACTAAATCCCTTTAGAAAGCTGGTGAAATAATCACTCCACGAAATAGCAACAGCAATGTTGCCTACTGAATATTCCATGAGTAAATCCCAGCCGATAATCCAGGCTATAAGTTCGCCCATGGATGCGTAAGCATAAGTATATGCACTGCCGCTTATTGGTATTTTTGAAGCAAACTCAGCATAACATAATGCCGAAAAAGAACAGGCAATGGCTGTAAAAACAAATAAAAGAGAAACTGCAGGCCCCCCGTTTGAACTGGCATTGCCAATGGTGCCGAATATTCCTGCTCCAATAATCGCAGCAATCGCAAATGCAGTTATGTCTTTAAGAGATAAATTCCGGGCGAGCGATGGCTGTCCCTGGTGTTCCAATTCCGAATCGGAGAGTATTTGATCTATAGGTTTTTTGCGAAAAAGCTGCTTTAAATCCACACTTTAAAATTTAGACGACCAAAATAACCCTTTTTTGGATATTCTAATATAGCCGCTTAAATTTAGTGGGGTGCAAAGTTTGCATCATCTGGTAAATCCGATCGAAAACATCTTCGGCATTGGGGTTGGAAAAATAATCCCCATCTGTTGAATAAGCCGGACGATGCTCCTCGCCGGTTATGGTCAATGGTGCAGTTTCGAGATATTGAAAAGCGTCCTGTTCTTCCAGAACCTTTTGCAGCATAAATGCCGAGGCTCCTCCGGGAACGTCTTCATCGAAAAACACTACTTTATGAGTTTTCTGTACCGATTTCAGAATTGAATGATGTAAATCGAACGGTAACAAGGTCTGGATATCTATAAGTTCAACCGAGATACCAAATTCTTTTAACTGCGCTACTACTTCCAGGGCGATTTTCACACACGATCCGTAAGTTACCAGGGTCACATCTGAGCCTTCAGTAAGAAATTCAGGTTCGCCAAGCGGAACGGTAAACTCTCCGATGTTATCAGGACAAATTTCCTTCAAACGATAACCATTGAGGGGTTCGATAACAATTGCAGGATCATCGGCCTGCATTAAAGTATTATACATTCCGGCAGCCTGAACCATATTGCGCGGCACACAAACATATATTCCCCGGAGCGAGCTTATCACCATTCCCATAGGAGATCCTGAGTGCCATATACCTTCGAGCCGGTGACCACGGGTAGATATGATTACCGGTGCTACCTGCCTTCCTTTCGTCCGCCAGTGCGTGCATGCCAGATCGTCGCTGAGGGTTTGAAGCGCATACAAGAGATAATCGAAGTATTGAATCTCCACAATGGGGCGCATTCCTCGCAAGGCCATACCAATGCCCTGCCCCAGAATGGTGGCTTCGCGGATTCCGGTATCAGTAACACGCAATTCACCATACTTAAGCTGAAGTCCTTCGAGTGTTTGGTTCACGCCGCCAATTTTGCCAACATCTTCACCAAAAACCGAAAGCAAAGGGTATTTTTCAAAAAGCTTATCAAAATTTTCTCTGATAATTTCTCTTCCGTTCAGAATTTGGGAGCCTTCGGTAAAAACAGGCACTACCTCTTTTACATTCAAAGCTGAACGCGAAGTTTCGTTATGCAAACAACTACTATAATTATCGGCATTCTCATATTCCTTCACCTGAATCCAGGCACGGAGCCTTTCTTTCATCCCTCCCGGTGCTGCACACCCTGAACAAACCTGCCGGATAACTTTCTTTGCTGCGCTTAGAATATCCTTGCGGATAGGAAATTTAACGGCCGCGAGTTCAGTAACGATAGCATCAATTTTTGACTGACTCTCCCCTGAAACGCATGTGCAGTTTTTATTCTTTATAAGGCTCAGAAGCTCTTCCTTTTCCCGAATCAACGGGGTTGTAAATATTTTCCAGCCCTCTTCCCTACCCTTGCGGGCGTCGTCGGCAGCTTTTTCTTCGATGGAGCCAAGAACTTTCTGATCAGCAAGATTATTCTCCAGCAGCCATTCTTTCATCTTTTTCAGTGGATCAAAATCGGCCTCCCACTCCAGACGCTCTTTGGACTTATAACGCTCATGGGAACCCGAGGTGGAATGTCCCAGGGGCTGTGTCAATTCAATTATATGAAACAGAACAGGAACATGGTCGCGACGACAAATCTCAACACCTTCTTTAAAGGTATTGACCAGTTCCTGATAATCCCAGCCACGAGCCCTAAATATCTTTATTCCATTATGATGGTCATCCGCTTCAAATCCTTTAAGCGCTTCTGAAATACTCGATTTGGTGGTCTGATACATTTTTGGAACAGAAATTCCATATCCATCGTCCCATACAGCTATAGCAAGTGGCACCTGCAAAACGCCGGCCGCATTGATAGTTTCAAAAAAATGGCCTTCTGAAGTTGCAGCATCGCCAATGGTCCCGAAAGCAACTTCGTTACCCTGATCCGAAAGTTTTGTGTATTGTTCGAGTTCCTTATTCTTACGGAAAAGCTTAGAAGCATAAGCCAAACCAACAAGTCGGGGCATTTGACCAGCGGTTGGAGAAATATCGCCTGCGGTATTTTTCTGTGCCATCAGGTCCAGAAACTCACCGTCGGGAGAATAATTTGCAGATGCAAAGTGATTATTGAAGTTACGTCCGCTACTTGCAGGATTATTTTCGGTATTGGTTTCGCCATACATCTGAAGAAAAAACTCGGCAGGTGTAAGATTTCCAATGGCTAACATAAAAGTCTGATCGCGATAATAGCCAGAACGCCAATCGCCATTACGAAAGCTTTTAGCCATGGCAATCTGTGCCAACTCCTTGCCATCTCCAAAAATCCCGAATTTAGCTTTACCGTTCAGTACTTCTTTACGTCCAATAACACTGAGATTACGGCTTAACTGAGCCAGATAGTAATCGTCCAGTACTTCATGAATATTGATATCCTTTGATGTTACTCTGCTATTCTTAACTTTCATTGATAGCTTTGCTGTTGTCTCGTTCATGCAAAATTAATCGGTTTACACGTAAATTTATATAAACACTACTTATTAGGATTTGTTGATGAAGCCTAAGAATAATGCCTCTTATAAATGATTTTTTGATTCAAAACAAACCTTAATATTTTCAACGTATTGTATTATTGTTATTTAAATTTTTGCTCCTTTAAATTACGAAGAAAAACTTAAGAATACAAACTGTAGGAAACTCATGAAAGTGCTATTACTAATGGATTCTAAGATTCAGTGTGTTATATAACATACAAGGTCATGTATTTGGTAATATTAAAATCGTTTACTTTGATTCCGTCAAATAAATAAGTTATTTATCTGACTTGCGTTTAAAAATGAAATAATAAGGACGGAACCTGGAAGACAGCATTGCAACTACTAACTAACTACACCGTTTAAATTACAGCCTAACCAGAACATCCAGGTTTCCACCTTATTATTCCGAGAGACTTCCAAAACAAAAAATCACAAACTTTTTTAATAATTGCAGCAGGCGTTAACTGACTGATGAATTAAAATAGCACAAAAAAAGTGCGCCGTTTTGACGCACTTTGATATATTTCTTTACGATAAAATCTATTCGTTAGAAGGTTTACCGATGGTTGCCAGGATACCGCCATCCACATAAAGAATGTGACCGTTTACAAAATCGGATGCCTTTGAAGATAAGAATATCGCAGCACCGCTCAAATCCTCAGGATCACCCCAACGACCTGCCGGAGTCCTGCTGATAATAAATTCGTTGAACGGATGGCCGTCAACACGGATGGGAGCTGTTTGGGAAGTTGCAAAATAGCCCGGGCCAATACCATTTACCTGGATGTTGAACTTACCCCATTCGGTAGCCATATTTTTGGTAAGCATTTTTAAGCCACCTTTCGCAGCAGCATAGGCGCTCACGGTATCGCGACCGAGTTCGCTCATCATAGAACATATGTTAATGATTTTACCGCGCTTACGTTGAATCATGTATTTACCCACATGTTTCGACATAATAAATGGCCCTGTTAAATCAATTTTGATAACTTGCTCCCAATCGGCAACTTCCATTTCAACCATCGGGATTCTCTTTATAATACCGGCGTTGTTGACAAGAATTTCAATTGGCCCAACTTCCTTTTCAATTTTTTCGATATGAGTTTTAACAGCAGCTTCCTCAGTTACATCAAAAACATAACCATGCACTTTGAAACCAGCTTCAGCGTATTCCTTTATAGCGTTGTCAAGTTTTTCTTTGGAGATATCGTTTACAACAAGTTGAGCACCTGCTTTAGCTAATGCCAAAGCCATCGACATTCCTAAACCGTGGGTTGCACCTGTTACCAGAGCTGTCTTTCCCTTTAAACTAAATAATTGTTCTATCATAATTTGAATTTTAAAGTCTGTTTATTTTAACTGATCGGCTGTAACGCTGTCCATATCACCATAATCGAGGTTTTCACCTGCCATACCCCAAATGAAGGTATAGTTGGCGGTTCCGGCAGCAGAGTGAATTGACCATGACGGAGAAAGTACAGCTTCATTATTTTGCATCCAGATGTGACGCGTCTCATCAGTTTTGCCCATAAAATGGCAGATAGCCTGTTTTTCAGGAACTTCGAAATAGAAATAAGCTTCCATACGGCGGTTATGGGTGTGAGGAGGCATTGTATTCCAAACACTGCCTGGCTTGAGCTCTGTCATCCCCATTTGCAATTGACAGGTTTCAACAACTTCTCGAACAAGGAGCTTGTTAATTTTACGGGCGTTTGACAATTCAGGAGAGCCTGGTTCCATGGTTATAGCATCAGCAAGGGTTACCTTCCGGTTAGGAAAAGATTTATGTGCAGGTGCTGAATTCAAATACAAACAAGCAGGCTTGTTCTTATCGGCACTTTCAAAATAAACTTCTTTATTACCAGCCCCCAGGTAAAGAGCCTCTTTATAGTTGAGTGTATAAACCGTTCCATCTACAGTTATTGAAGCAGTACCTCCTACATTAATAATACCCATTTCTCTTCTTTCGAGAAAGAAGGCTGATTTGAGAGGATCGATGGTTTCGAGTTTTAACTTCTGGATGGGCATTGCCCCTCCCACCATATAACGATCGTAAAGTGAATAAACCCACTTTACTGTATCGCCGGTAAATAATGCAGGCACTAAAATTCCTGACGGATCCTATCCGTTGTATAATGTTTAAAATCCTCAGGGTGAGAAGCGTATCGCAATTCGAAAACAGTATTCATAAAAGAAATTTTAATTGAACAATCGATTGTTCAAAATTAGAAAATTATAATTTACTTTTTTATTTTATTTCAATTTTTTTGAAGATTCTCTTATAATTAAATCCGGAGTAAGCATTATGCGCTTAGATACATAAGGGTTTCCGTGTAATTCAAGTTCTTCAAAAAAAAGTTTTGCAGCAGCCTGCCCTACTTCACGACTGTGTTGATCAACTGATGATAACGAAGGCGTAATCATGGATGCATAAGGTTCATTGGCGAAACCAACCACAGCAACATCCTCCGGAATCCGGACGCCTTTTTCTTTGAGAGCCATTATAGCTCCCAGCGCTGAAAAGTCGGAAGCAGAAAAAATACCATCGGGCACGGGTTTAAACTTCAGCATTTTTGCAACTGCTTCTGCTCCTTTGTCCTTAGTGATTGTATCTTTAATGTGCAGCTTTTCATCATACGGAATCCCATGATCTTCCAGGGCGGCTTTGTACCCTTTGAACCGGTTTGCATAAATACTAACGTTCAAAGGACCGCTGAAATGAACGATCCGTCGGCATCCCTGCTGAATGAGGTGTGAAGTTGCCATGTGGGCTCCTAACATGTCGTCAATCTCAACTTTGCTTGCATCCACGTTTTGAGTGCTGCGGTCGAAAAATATCAAAGGAACACCTTTTTCTATGGTTTGATTGAGATGATTAACGCAACTGGTTCCGGAAGCCAAAGAAACAAGTAAACCATCAACTTTACCATTAATGAGGGTTTCAACAATGTTTTTTTCTTTGTCTTCCTGATCATAGCTTTGACAAATCAAAACATTGTAACCTGCCTGAGATGCAACATCTTCAATACCGCCAATTACCGAGGAGAAGAAGTTACGGTCTATACGGGGTATAACTATTCCAATCGTGTTTCCGTGCCCCTTTCTCAAACTTGAGGCAATAAAATTCGGCTGGTAATTTAACTTTTCAGCTAAATTCAGAACAGCTTTTTTCATGGCCTGGCTTATACGAGGGTGATCCTGCAAAGCCCTCGATACAGTGGATGCAGTTGTATTTAGCTGCTTCGCTATATCGTGAATGGTAACTTTGGTTTTTTTTCTGGTCCTGTTCATTTTTTTCGCAAACTCGATTGACGTATTACTAATTCGGGATTAAGATATATTTTCTTTGGAATAAACTGGTTGGCTTTTCTTAGCTCAAACTCTTCAAGCAGCATTTTAGCAGCCAGCGTACCCATTTCAAGACTATGCTGATCAATCGTGGTTAACGAGGGTTCAATAATAGAAGAATAATCGGCATTGCTAAAACCAGTAATTGCAAACTGCTTTGGTATTTTTACCCCTACCCTCTTTAAAGCCTGCATTAAGTGAATCGCCTGGTGATCGGTAACCGAAAAAGCACCATCAGGCATAACCTTCTGCTTCATAATAATCTCAGCAACTTCGTTACCGGATATAAAGTCGAGCCTGCGGTTAAAAATTAAATCCTCGTCCACTTTAAGTTTATGCTCAGCCATAACATCCATAAAGCCTTCGAATCTTCTTTTATAGATGTAGTTTTCACGAGGCCCGCCTAAAAATATAATACGTTTACACCCCTGTTCTATCAGATGTTCTGTTGCCAGACGTGACCCTTTATAATCATCGTTCAACACCATACTCACAGGCATGTTAATATGCGTATTGTCGAAGAAAATAAGCGGCGTTTCGTTCCGCACCAGTTTCTGATAGTGCTTGTTATCAGTTGACAAAGCCAGGGGAGACGCTAATACTCCGGCTATTCGCTGTTCCAGTAACGACTGAACATTAATAACTTCTTTTTCAACTGAATCTAATGCCTGAAGAATGAGGACATTATATCCGGCTTCGTTCAGAACCTTTTCAATGCCGCCAATTACACTCGAGAAAAAATGATGATCGATTCGCGGAACCAAAACTCCCACCATTTTACTGCGCCCTTTGCGCAAATTATGTGCAAGTACATTGGGCTGATAATTCAGCTTGCTGGCAAGGGCTTTAATTCTCTCTCGGGTTTTATCGTTAATTACAGGATTATCCTGTAACGCTCTTGAAACAGTTGAAGAAGAAACTCCGGCTTTTTTGGCTATATCGTGTATAGTCGCATGTTTTCGGGCCATAACTGGAATTCTTACCTTAAGACTTTTATATGTTGCAATTAATTTTATAATTTAGCCAATTCAAAAATGCATAAAAAATTAAAATATTTATGCGTTTTTATTTTATAATTTTTTGCAATCGATTGCGAATTTTTGAAAAAAGAAACTCTATTAACAATAAAGAAATGGCTAAACAATTCGGATTTTTCGACGACACACGAAGGGAATATGTGATAAATACACCACAAACCCCTTATCCATGGATCAATTATCTTGGAAACCAGGACTTCTTTTCTCTCCTGTCTAACACTTGCGGGGGATACAGCTTTTATAAAGATGCCAGGCTGCGCCGCATAACCCGATACAGGTATAATAATGTACCTGTCGACTTTGGCGGAAAATATTTCTACATCAACGACAACGGTACTGTATGGAATCCCGGATGGAAACCCGTCAAAACAACTCTGGACAAATATGAATGTCGACATGGTTTAGGATACTCCATTATTAAAGGGGCTAAAAACGGTTTGGAAGCTGAGGTGCTTTTTATGGTTCCGCTTAATCAAACATGTGAACTTCAGAAACTTACTTTAAGTAATACCAGCTCCGGAGTAAAATCGTTCAAATTATTTTCTTTTGTTGAATGGTGCCTCTGGAACGCTCTCGATGATATGACTAACTTCCAGCGTAATTTTTCAACCGGCGAAGTTGAAATCAACGGAAGCACCATTTATCATAAAACCGAATATCGCGAACGCAGGAATCATTATGCTTTTTACTCAGTAAACCAACCCATCCAGGGTTTTGATACCGATAGGGAAACTTTTACCGGCCTTTATAACGGATTCGACTCTCCCGACGCAGTAATGGAGGGGAAACCACGGAATTCGGAGGCCCATGGCTGGTCCCCGATAGCCTCACACTATTTCGAAATAACGCTGCAACCTGGCGAAAGCAAAGACTTTGTTTTTGTTTTGGGGTATGCCGAAAACCTGCAGGAAGAAAAATGGGAGTCGCCTAAGGTTATTAATAAGATTCCTGCTAAAAAAATGATAGATAAGTACTGTGACACCAAAGCTGTAGACGCCGCCTTTGATGAACTTAAAAATTTCTGGTCCGATTTACTTTCCGTTTACCAGGTTGAAACTCCCGAAGCGGAAACAAACCGTATGGTAAACATCTGGAATCAATACCAGTGTATGGTTACCTTCTGTATGTCGCGAAGTGCTTCCTATTTCGAATCGGGTATTGGGCGAGGCATGGGCTTCCGCGATTCCAACCAGGATCTTGTGGGTTTTGTGCACCAGATACCAGAAAAAGCCAAGGAACGAATTCTGGATATTGCAGCCACTCAGTTCGAAGACGGAGGAGCATATCACCAATACCAGCCCCTTACCAAAAAAGGGAATCACGAGATTGGTGGCAATTTTAACGACGATCCGCTTTGGCTTATACTGTCGACAACCCAATACATTAAAGAAACAGGCGACTTTTCGATACTCGACGAGCAGGTTCCTTTCGATAACGATGCCTCAAAATCGAAGCCACTGATGGAACATCTAAAACGCTCGTTCTTTCATGTAGTTAATAATCTTGGACAACACAATCTTCCCTTAATTGGTCGTGCCGACTGGAACGACTGCCTCAATCTCAACTGTTTTTCGAACAACCCCGACGAATCGTTTCAGACTACCCAGCATATTGATGGCGGAGTTGCCGAATCGGTATTTATTGCCGCCATGTTTATTTTGTATGGTGAAGAATATGCAAAACTTTGCGATTTAAGAAATCAGCCAGGAGAAGCCGAAGCAGCCAGAGCTGAAGTATCCAGAATGAAAGCTGCAGTTGATAAACACGGATGGGATGGCGAATGGTTTATAAGAGCCTATAATCATTATGGTCAAAAAATTGGCAGCAAGGAATGTGAAGAAGGCAAGATCTTTATTGAATCGAACGGATACTGCGTTATGGCAGGTGTTGGTGTGGAAGATGGCCGCGCACAAAAAGCTTTGGATTCGGTTAAGAAGTACCTTGATTGCGAATATGGCATCGTACTTAATAACCCTGCCTTTACTAAGTATCATATTGAAATGGGAGAAATAACTTCTTACCCGGAAGGTTATAAAGAAAATGCAGGTATATTCTGCCATAACAATCCCTGGATTATGATTGGAGAAACACAGGTAGGCAATGGAAACAGGGCTTTTGAATATTACAAGAAAATAGCTCCTGCCTATCTCGAAAAAATAAGCGACCTGCATAAAACAGAGCCTTACGTTTACTCACAGATGATTGCAGGAAAAGATGCATTCCGTCCGGGAGAAGCCAAAAATTCATGGCTGACAGGAACAGCCGCATGGAACTTTTATGCAATTAGTCAATACATACTAGGGATACAGCCTGATTATGATGGTCTGGTTCTCAACCCTTGCATTCCGGCGGGATGGAAAACATTTACTGTGACCCGCAAATTCCGTAATGCTAAATATCAAATTACTTTCCATAATCCGAACGGACTTATGAAAGGAATCCGGTCATTAGTTCTGAATGGAAATCATTTAACGGGAAATAAAATTCCTGTTCAACCTCAGGGCACCGAAAACATAGTTGATGTAATTTTGGGATAATCTGATATCCCCGTAAAAACGCAGGTTTTAAAAAAAACCTGCGTTTTTTTGTTTCTTACTGATAGTATTTCAAATTAATTTTTTAAAATTTGTGCAAACGATGGTACAAATACTAATTTAAAACAAACAATACTTACAATGTCACGATTTACTAGGATTGAAGTCGCTTTGAAATTGAAAGAGTCCGGAATCGTTCCTGTGTTTTACAACTCGAATCCCGATACAGCCCTTAAAATTGTTGAAGCCTGCTACAAAGGTGGATTCAGAGTTATGGAATTCACGAACAGGGGTGATTTTGCCCATGAAGTTTTCGCAGCAATCAATAAATATGCAGCTAAAGAATTCCCTGAAATGATCCTGGGTATTGGCTCTATTCTTGAAGAAGCCACCGCTGCACTTTATATTCAGCTAGGAGCAAATTTCATTGTTTCGCCTATGCTGAATCCACAAATTGCAAGAATTTGCAACCGCCGCAAAATTATGTGGATGCCAGGCTGCGGATCAGTATCCGAAATTTCGGAAGCTGAAGAACTGGGAGCTGAAGTAGTTAAGATATACCCTGGTTCTCAGGTAGGTGGTCCAAAGTTTATAGCAGCCGTTAAAGGTCCAATGCCCTGGTGCAATATGATGCCTACAGGAGGTGTTGAACCAACCGAAGATAACCTGAAAGCATGGTTCGATTCTGGAGTTTACTGCGTAGGGATCGGATCGAACCTGATAACAAGCGAATTGGTAAAATCAGGAAATTTCGCTAAACTTGAAGAAGATTCGAAAGCCTTGTTAGCTTTACTCAAAAAAGTAAGAAAATCGTAGTTTATTATTTATCTTGACTAACTATTATGGAAAATTTAAAAACTTTTAACGAGAAAATGACCAAATACCGTTGGACCATTTGCTCGTTAGTATTCTTTGCAACAACTATCAACTACCTGGACCGTCAGGTATTAAGCTTATTGAAAGACCGCCTGGAAGTTCAGTTCAACTGGACCGAATCGGACTATGCAAACATTGTGTCCGTGTTTCAGTTTGTTTATGCTATTTCCATGCTTTTTGCTGGCAGGTTTATGGATTGGCTTGGAACTAAATGGGGTTATGCATGGTCTTTGATCATATGGTCAGTTGGTGCAATGATTCATGCTGTTGCAAAAAGTACCGGAGGATTTATGGTTGCCCGTGGAGTTTTAGGATTTGGTGAAGCAGGCAACTTTCCCGCAGCTATCAAAACAACAGCCGAATGGTTTCCTAAAAAAGAAAGAGCGCTTGCAACCGGGATATTCAATTCAGGCACAAATGTTGGCGCCATCCTTGCTCCAGTAACAGTTCCCTGGATTGCCGACCACATGGGATGGCAATGGACTTTCCTGATTATTGGAGGTATTGGATTCTTCTGGCTAATTTTCTGGTTTTGGCTCTACGAAACTCCACGACTCAGCCAAAAAATCAACAAGGCTGAATTCGATTATATTCACAGCGATATAGAAGAACAGCAAATAAATACCGAAAGTGATAAAAAGGAAAAAGTTTCCTGGTTTCAGCTTTTAAAATACAAACAAACCTGGGCTTTCAGCATTGGTAAATTTTTGACTGACGGGGTATGGTGGTTCTTCCTTTTCTGGTTACCAGCCTACCTTAAAGCTCAATATGGCATGACCGGAATGCAGGTAGCGTTCCCGCTCGGAGTTCTTTATACTTTGACCTGTTTTGGCAGCGTAGGCGGCGGCTGGTTCCCAATGTACTTCATGAATAAAGGAATGGATCCGTATGCAGCCCGCATGAAGGCTATGTTGACCATAGCTATGATACCTCTTGTTGTTTTAAGCGCTCAGTATCTTGGTGCTTACAGTTATTGGATGCCGGTAATCATTATTGGTATCGGAGCATCAGCTCACCAGGCATGGTCGGCAAATATTTTCACTACTGTTTCGGATATGTTCCCGAAAAAAGCTGTTGGATCAGTAACCGGAATTGGTGGTATGGCAGGAGGTCTTGGAGGAATCGTGATCAATAAAAGTGCAGGATGGCTTTTTGATGCTTACCGCGGCGCAGGTATTGCAAAGTCGTGGGTTGAAGCAAAAGCTTCCAACCTGGGCGCGTTTGTTGATCAAATAAAAGGCCTGAGTTTAAAAAACAGCCATGGTGATATAATTAATCTCGATACGGTGGAAATTAACCATTTACCTGCAGATGTTGCCAATCAGCTTATGACCATTGATCCGACAAAGTTCTAGCAGTTAAAAACCTTGCAGGCCGGATTGGTACAGGGCGAAATGACAATTGCTTATACCTATGTCTTTATATATTGTGCTTTGGCTTATGTTTTAGCATGGATGATAATGAAATCGCTTGTGCCAAAGTTTAAACCAATTACTGATTTGTAAACCTGTTAAATTAAACATATTGAAAGTGCCTGGCTACCCGCCGGGCATTTTTTTGATACCCTACAGCCATGAATTTTTCAGCACATTCACTTTTTATTACACATTCAGTATTATTATTTCCTGATATTGCTCCAGTTTTATAATTTTGTGGTTTATCCAGCTATAACGCTTATGCAATTGACCTTAAAAGTTTTATCATTACTGCTGATATTTACAGTGTTTACTGTATATGGACAGAATGAGCCGGTGCCTATCACTATTTCGAAGGAAAAAGCCATTATTGATGGCAAAGCTTACTACCTGCACACTGTAAAACAGGGAGAAACTCTTTTTTCCATAGCAAAAGCCTACAACGTTCCTCAAAAGGATATCGTTTCCATCAATAAAGATGCGGCTACATCTATAAAAACAGGACAGGTATTAAAAATCCCCTCTGATCAGCTGGCAAAGTTGCCACCATCCATGAATTCGGAAAATTATATATTTCATATTGTTGAAGCAGGCCAAACTGCATATTCTATTGCAACAAAATACAATATCACAAAAGAGGAGCTTTTTAAACACAATCCTGAAGCTGAAATTAGCCCGCTGCAAGCCGGACAGGTAATTAAAATCCCTAAAGCTTCAAATGGAGAAGCAAAGCATTCGGATGTTTTGGCTTCTTCGCCATCCTTCAAGGAGCATAAGGTGAAAAGGAAAGAGACGTTATATTCAATTTCCCGTTCTTATCTGGTTACTGTAGATGATATTATAGCCCTTAATCCTGAGTTAAATACTTCAGATCTTAAAACAGGACAGATCCTTAAAATCCCAACCGAACCAATCCGGGTAAACTCCGCTGACAATAACGAAGCTCCGGTTGAAACAGCCAAAATAATTATTCCTGTCAGCAGCGAACCTTGTTCTCCCATTGATCCAAAACTGGTTCATAATGTGGCATTCCTTCTGCCCTTGTTTCTTGATGAGAATAAAACTATTGTCGATCTGGATTCTGTTTCAGGAAACAAGAACATCGAAGACAGGCTTCTTTTTGCACGATCGAAGAACCCCCTTGAATTTTACGAAGGCGCTCTGATTGCAATAGATTCATTAAAAAAGGCCGGTCATTCATTCAAAATTCATGTTTACGATACTGGCCGCGATCTCCAGAAGCTGAACTCGATATTGAGCCGCAAGGAATTATCGGAAATGGAACTTTTTATCGGCCCGTTTGACTCACTCCTTATTGATAAAGCTCTTGCTTTCGCTAATACTTACAATATCAAGGTAGTTTCCCCTCTTTCACAAAATATCAATATGCTGAAAGGGAACCCAAATCTCTACCAGGTTAACCCTTCCGAAACTTCCAAAATAGAAGCCGCAATACAGTACCTTTCAACTCAGAGAGATAAAAATATTATTTTATTTAAATCGAGCCGTCCGGCTGATAAGGACATATTCAACGCTTTTGAAGAGAGATTGAATATCCTGAGAGTAGAAGGATTTCAGTTTAAAACACATAACGGAAATAAAGATGGTACCCTAAGCAGTAAACTTGTAATTGACAAAGAAAATCTTGTTATTGTGCCTTCCAACGAAGAAATAGTTGTCGCCGATGTTCTGCGTAATATGAATTATGTGAACAGTAGTTACAAGATTTCGGTTTTTGGGTTACCCAGGTGGACAACTTTTACCAGCATTGATATTACCTTCCTGCATAATCTTCAGTACGAGTATTATACCTCATTTTTCCCCGAGTATAATAAGCCGGTTACCAATAGCTTTATTCTAAAAATGAGGGATTACTTCAAAACCGAGCCAGGCGCGCAGTCATTCAGCAGTCAGGGTTACAGTTATGCATTTTTAGGGTACGACGTTACATTCTACTTTCTGAATGCCCTGGCAAAATATGGACGTAACTTCGAAAGTTGTCTCCCAACATATCATGTAGATTTAATTCAGTCGGATTTCCACTTTTCAAAATCTGAAAATGGAAATGGCATTATGAATAAGGCTGTTAATATTGTCAGGTATAATAAGGACTATACCATTAAAAAGGCATATTAAACCCTGGCATTTTGCATTCCAATATATTTTGAAACATTGAACTTTCGCTTACATCCATTGTAGTTCATGTAGCGGATCATCCCGTAAACAGGATGCTTGTTCCAGGCGCGATCATGGACTCCTCCGATTGCCCAGGCACAGCCGGCATAGCCGTTCGGATCGCGGCCATCGAGTTCATATTTGTCGTTCAGGTATATTGCTGTCGCCAATGCATCTTCAGGGTTTGCTGACCATTCCAGGATCTTTTTTGCCCAATACATGCGCATAAAACCATGCATTTTACCAGTATCAACCATTTCCTTCTGGGCGGCATTCCAAAGTTCGTCGTGAGTTGAGGCAACTTCGAACTCCGCAGGTGTATATAAAAATTCACGTTTATCGGCCTTGTGCTCATTGAGGCTCTTCTTTGCCCAATCGGGAAAGCCTTCAAACAAATCATAATTCAAATTATAAAAGCAGAAGTTATCAGCAAGTTCTCTCCTGACAATAATTTCCTCCAGAAAGGCTTCTTTCGATTCCGGATTTACATCCTGAGTCAATACAGCTTTTACAATCTGCTGAGCCGAAATTTGACCAAAATGCAGATAAGGAGATAAGTTGGATGTTGCATCCAGCGTTGGATCGTTCCTTTCCAAAGCATAATGGTCAAGTCTGTTAGTTATAAAACGATCCAGTTGCATCAAAGCCTCCGCTTCACCTGGCCTGCACCAGTCTGCTTCCTTTACATCCCGGTTCACATCAAGCGCGTTAACAATCATACTCCAATTGTTTTGCTGAAGATCAAAACTTCCCGAATCACTTTGCCAGGGCAATTCAGGATAATCGTTCAGAAATAAGGGCAAAAGACGGTTAATTTTGGGCCGTAAGGTGTATGCCCCATATTCAGCTTTATCCGATACCAGAAAAGCCGGAACAATATTATGTGCATCTACAACTGTTAACTTCGCATTTATCTTTTCTCCAACACCGGTGAGCCACTTTCGCTTTATCCGCAAAGGATCAAAGTCGGTAACCAGATGCCCTACCCCATTTTCAAAACAAAACTTTGGTATTTCATCCTCGGGATTTCCCCGGAGCATGTAAAACGGGACATTTTTTTGCTGCAGCCTTAATTCCACTTCCTGTAATCCTTTCAGCATAAATCCATACTGACGGATTGTGGCATTCAGAAAAGCGGAATTTAAGCAAAATACAACAGCGAGTGGACGCTTGCTCTCTATGGCCAGCTGCACAGCATAAATAAGAGCCCAGTTATTATCTGCTCTCTGGTCGCGGCTCATCCAGTAAACCACATTTTTTCCCTCATAATTTCCGTCCCTGATCAGCCGTGATCTCTTTGAAAGTACTTCGTCCACTTATGTTTATTTACGATATGTTATAAAGCTAAAAATACAAAAGACGGCCCTATAATTAGTATTATTGTATCATAATTTTATTGTCAGGCCCCTCAGCAAAACAAGAAACTATGATCAGCAAAGAAGAAAAACTATTCTCCAGAAAATGGTTTATAAATCATGCCATGATAACATTCGGAGCATTTGTACTGGCTTGCTCCTTTGTATTCTTTATAACTCCTTATAAAATTGTTCCGGGTGGAGTTTATGGATTAAGTATTGTTATCCATTATTTAACAAAAGGGATGTTTTCGTTTGCTCCCGAAGGTTTGCCTGTTGGTACCATGGGACTTATCATGGATATTCCTCTCACCATAGTGGGGATGAGATTACTGGGACACCGTTTTGGTCTAAAAAGTATTTACGGCCTGGTGATGTCGTCGATTTTTATTGATGGCATTACTTTATACTGGGGCTACCGGCCACTGGTTGAGAACGATGCATTGCTGTCGTGTATCTTTGGAGGTGTTTTATTTGGAATTGGCCTTGCAATAATTTTCAAAGCTAAAGGAGCAACAGGAGGAACCGATACACTGGCAATGATTATCGCAAAATACACACGAATGCCTCTCGGCCAGCTACTTATTTACATTGACTCGGTGGTGGTTCTGATTGGTTTGATTGCTTTTCGCGACTGGAAGGTTCCCCTCTATTCGTGGATTGTAATTTTTGTTACAGGTAAGGTAATCGATTACCTCATGCAGGGTCCAGGATTTGAAAAAACTGTTTTCATCATTTCCGATAAATATGAAGAGATACGACATAAGATCTTGTTCGACATTGAACGAGGAGCCACCATGTTTCATGGCGAAGGCATGTATGAAGGCAAGCCTAAGAAAATTATTTACTGTAACCTTAACCGCCGGGAACTGGCTATACTGCAGGACTATGTATTATCCGTAGATCCTGATGCTTTCCTCACAGTTATGGATGCAAACCAGGTAATTGGCAATGGGTTCAAAAAGTTCGACCACGACTTAATGGGTTAATACCAATACTTTTTTCTGGCATAAATTATGTTCCAAGAGTTTGGTTATTTTTGTAACATGAAAACCCTGATAAAGATTTGCTTTTTAACCCTTATCGCATTGTATATTGGTCCAACCTACGGACAAACCGGAACAAGTACTTCTAAAGCCGACCTGAGTATCTGTTTCCTCGAGGCAGCCTACGATGGTGACTACAACACTGTTGTTGAGTGTATAAAAAAAGGAGTTGACGTCAATGTCGAAAACTGGGATGGTTCAACCGCCCTGATGTATGCCACCGGAATAGGCAACAAGCAGATTGTAAAGCTATTGCTTGAAAAAGGAGCCAAACCAGACGCTCGTCCTTCCAATGGGTTTACGGCACTTATTACAGCCTCCCGGTTCGGATTTACAGAAATCGCAGAAATGTTACTGGCCGATTCAGCCAAAACAGACCTGGCAGACAATAATAACGCCAACGCATTGCATTATGCCAGCCTTTACAACAACGATACCATTGTTTTTTTACTGCTTCGCTCCGGCGCTGACCCCAATCTTTTAACAAACGACAAATCGTCGCCTCTTTCGCTGGCAGCCATAAACGGAAGCTATGAAGCTGCTTTTCTTTTAATTGAAGCCGGGGCAAACGTGAATTCGCAGGATAAACAGGGCTTTACACCGCTAATGCTTGCCTGTCAGAGTGGAGCCTCTGATTTGGTTGACTTACTGATTAAAAACGATGCTGCAGTTAACACAAGAAATTTTGATGGTTTTACGGCCCTTTCCCTGGCTATAACCAATAAACATAGCGATATTGTAAAATACCTGGTCGATAACGGCGCAAATGTAAAGGAATCGAACTCTATCAGCTTAAATGCACACTCTCTGGCAAAGCTTTCGCGAGATACTTCCATAATGAATATAATCCGTAAAACTGGCGTTAAGCCAAGCTTTTTCCCCGCATTCAGAGCCGGAGGTTATGGTGCTGAATTCAATGTAAATTCAAAGAGTGTAATGACAGGATTTTTCGTAACTCAATACGATCTTAAATTCAACATGGTCTACAACCTTGGATTTTCATTCAGGCCCGCGGCTAAAAAAATCAATTTTGCGATACCCGATGTTGGTTCCTACCAATTTATGGAACGGAGATATTTGATCAATTTCGATTTGGGTAAAAATTTCCGTTTCAACAGAGATAATGATGCCGGAATCCATTTAGGCGGAAGGATGATCTATTCGTATGGAAAATACCGTGGAACCAATATTCCGATCAATGGCGGATTCACCGTAGCTCCGCAGACGTGGCTTTACATCAATGTTGATAAGTTTCAGCTTCGCTTCGGGTATCATTACAGCAATTATGGCGAAAAAGATTTAAGTAAATCGCACTTCACCATAAACCTTGTTCACAATATCATTTCGTTTAAAAACAACAGCTTCAACAGGCAACTCAAGTGGATAGATTAAGAATGAAAACAACATATCAATATCTGAAAAAAATACCGCTGTTATTCAGCTTTATAGTTTTAGGGTTATTGTCGTGCGGTGACGAATATCTTTTCGATGACGTGGATTGTTCGGAATGTTATACCCCCAAACCCGAATTTGGACCTGTAACGGTTAAAATTACCATTAATGCCGAAAACAGTAAGGTTCCGGTCAAAATTTTCAAAGGGAAATATGAGGAAATTTATCTGAACGATTTTAGTTCGGCAGTTCATATCGACACCATTTCCCAATCGAGTTTTGTGGTAGATTTAAAAGTGAACGAATATTATTCGGTTGCCGCTGAGTATATAAAAGACGGGAAAAAGACGATTGTGGTAGACGGAGACAAACTAAAACTTTACCAGGTAAGCGATAATTGCGACGAAGTTTGCTGGATTTTCAGAGGTGGAGAAATTGATGCAACATTAAAAAAATAGCCACGCTGCTGGCGTGGCTCAAAATTAGTTTTCAACTACCGGTATCCGGGTTTTCTTTTCTTTGAAAGAAACGGGATAAAGCATTATCCTTGCTGCATGATACTGGTAATAAAAATCGGGAGCATCTTCTTTAAAATCTGAAATTTCTTTGTCAAGTTTGTTATAAATAAATTCGTCAGTTTCCCTAAAAACCCGGCGTAAATTTTCGGAAGCAGCTTTCATTCTGTTCCTCGAAAAACGCATTCGTGTAATGTTGTTGTCTACAGCTTTTAAACCGACATTTTCAATCTCCTGAATGTCGCGTAATTTCTCGATCATTGGGATTTTCAGACAAAATATCTCGAAGGCTGATTTGAACATGTCGTTATCTTGCCATACCTCAACATTACTTTCACAAACCGCACTTACTGTAAGATACATGCGAAGTTTGTTTTCTTGTTTGTCTGTCATAAGATTAGGATTTAAATTTCACATACAATTTAATTAAAATTTCTGAGAAAAACTTGTTCTAAAGTGTGGATATTACGGTATAATTTAAGATTTTCAGGTTATTACAAAATACTGATTAACTGGAATTTAAATATTACTCTTTCTAAGGATTCAACATAAACTAAAACATTCTCAACAAGTAAATGTTGTGATAAATCAGAAACGATTTTTTCTAAATTTTATTCACTCAAATCACCAGTTTTTATTAGAATTGTTAATAAATTTCAAGATGAGCTTACGATTGTTAATTGTAATATTTGTAACCTTTTTGGTTTCGTGCACCAGGCATTACATACCTAAAACCGGTGATCTTCTTTTCCAGGATCTCGATTGCGGCGAACTCTGCGATGCCATTGAAAAAGTAACTTCCGGATACGAGGGGCGGAATTTCTCACATGTTGGCATTGTGGCAGTTGAAAATGACAGCACATTTGTTTATGAAGCTATTGGACCCGGAGTAATAAGAACAGGTTTGGATAAGTTTATGAATCGTTCAAGAGATGTGAATGGAAATCCCAAAGTTCTGGCCGGCAGAATAGACAAAAAATATGAATTCACAATTCCGAAAGCTGTTGACGTTTGCCGGAAACTTTTAAATAAGCCTTACGACGATGTTTTTGACCTAAATAATCAAAGTTATTATTGCTCGGAGCTTGTATATTTCGCCTTTCAGGATTCGGCAGGCAATAAGCTTTTCGATATTTCGCCTATGACCTTTAAAGATCCTGCAACCGGCAAAACATTTCCGGCCTGGGAGAATTACTATAAAGAATTAGGGAAGCCGATCCCTGAAGGCCAGCCAGGATTAAACCCGGGAGGAATATCGAGATCGGAAAAGATAAGGATAGTTTATAAGTTTTATTAGTAAAACCGAAGCAATCTTCAACTCCGCTCAGACTGATCCTACCAGTTCAGAAACGCTTTCAATTACATAATCCGCATGTCTTTCGATTTGCGGCAGTTTTTCGGGCCAGAGCACTTTTGCTATCCCTGTAACCATAATGGTTGAAATTCCTAAAGATTTAGCTCCCATAAACTCGTTTGAGCCACCATCTCCAACAAACACACAGTTCTCAGGTTTCTCTCCCAGCTTTTTCAGACATAATTCATAAATCTCCCGGTCGGGTTTCATAAAGCCTACTTCGCACGAAAAAATCACAACATCGAAGTACGGAGCTCCGGGGCATTTTTTCCAGCCTTTAGTTTCCATTACATCGGCATTACTCAAAAGAGCAACCTTTTTTCCCGCTGCTTTTAAGGATTTTATTGCTTTAACACTCTCCGCAGGCATCAACTCCAGCGACTCTTCAAAACGCCCGGAACGGTGTTGTACCGCCTGTTTTATTAACTCGTCAGGAATGGAAGGATTTATGGAATGCGCCAACTCCCAGATGATTGTATAAGGATCGCTAATTCTGCCGGTAAGACGGTCGCGCGATTTCTCCATCAGGTGTTCATTCCAGACCTTCCTGTCAATTCCAAGAATAGTGGCTGTAGACAAACCTTTGGGTGAAGTAACCTCAGTAGCTGTGAGCGTGTGATAAAGATCGAAAATTACAGCCTGTTTGGGTTCAATAAATTCAGAAACTTTCATTGTAATTTATTGCTGTCCGGTATAAAAATATCACAATTGCGGCGATGTTAAAATTAAAGCCCTTCTTGTGACTTTTTCACGCCGCCAAAAATCTAAATTAAAATTATAGTCCCAGGGCGCCGCTTTGCTTTGCCCTGGGCTAATTATCTAAGGCTTTCAGCCTTAAAAACTATAAAATCAAATCTACATCTTTATGCAACATAGCCATTATACCATCGACTATCGACTGTTTAAAATGCCTTTAAAGTTTCAAAAAGGAAATCCCAGAATTTCTGCACGGTGGGGATATTCACTTTTTCATCGGGTGAGTGAGGATGACGGATAGTCGGACCAAACGAAACCATATCCATACCAGGATATTTATCTCCAATAATACCACATTCCAATCCAGCATGAATAACTTTTACCTCGGGTTTTTTACCAAACTTCGACTGATAAACTTCCTGCATGGTAAGCAAGATAGGTGAATTAACATTGGGCTTCCATCCGGGATAATCGCCATCGTGTTTAACAGTTGCTCCGCTGAGTTCGAAAACAGATGTCATGGCATTTGCAAGGTCAGCTTTGGCCGAATCAACTGAACTGCGAAGCAGACACATCAGTTCGGCTTCGGTTTCTTTTAGCTTCACAATGGCAAGATTAGTCGATGTTTCCACAACTTCAGGCATCTCGGCAATCATGCGGATGGCGCCATTGGGTATCACATATATACAGTTCAGGAGATTAGCCTGCGATTTTTTCTCCAGTGCCTGTTTCGGCATATCAGCAGGTTCCGCATTAAATAGCAGATCGGTTTCTACTGAACCCAGTTCTATTTTCAGGATTTCGCCATAAGCAACAACTTCCTTCCCGAATTTAGCTGCATCCCCTTCAGCAACAACAACCACGGCGAACGATTCGCGAGGTATGGCGTTTCGCAGGGTTCCACCTTCAAGTGTAGCTATCCGGACATCCATTGCACGTGTGGCCTTCCAGAGGAAACGGTTCATCAGTTTATTGGCATTGCCACGCCCCAGATTGATGTCCAATCCAGAGTGACCACCTTTGAGACCAGTGAGATTTAATTTAAAAGCCTTATAATTACCTGACACAGCTTCCCATTTCACAGGAATGCGGGCTGAAGTATTCAAACCGCCGGCACAGCCAATATACAACTCACCTTCATCTTCCGAGTCGAGATTGATCATGGTTTTGCCTTTCAAAGCACTGGGATCAAGGTTGAATGCGCCAGTCATGCCGGTCTCTTCGTCGATGGTGAGTAACACTTCCAATGGGCCATGTACAAGATCTTTAGCCTGAAGCACGGCCATGGCGGCTGCTACACCAATTCCATTATCGGAACCAAGAGTTGTGCCTTTGGCTTTTACCCATTCACCATCCACATAAGCCTGAATGGGATCGGTTTCAAAGTTATGCACTGTGGCAGAATTTTTCTGTGGAACCATATCCACATGCGCCTGCAGAATTACCGGCTTGGCATTTTCCTTGCCAGGAGTGGCCGGCTTGCGGATAATTACATTCCCAATTGGGTCTTTGTAATATTCCAGACCGTGACTCTTTGCAAAATCGATCACATATTGAACTACCTTTTCTTCGTGTTTCGAAGGACGAGGTATACTGCATAAATCAGCAAAAACTGACCATAAAGGTTTAGGAGATAATTCTTTTAAGTTCATTGTTTTTCCTCCGTGAAATTTATAAAATGACTTTTGTATAATTCGGTGATAAATTTGGCGGCTCGTTCTTCAAGATTTTGAAGATTGCCGGAATTGGGGATATCGAGCTTAACAGCATCGCAAATTGCCTGAACTGATTTAACCCCATCCACATGCTTCCAAACCTGGGACCCAATTACATCAAGCTTAATATGAATATCTTCTGATTTGGTTTTAGGAACAAGCCACTTCGAGAAAAAAGGCTTTTTGAATTTGGGTAAATTCAGGGTGATCAGTCCGTCCTTTTCGCTGTAAGTTTTAATTACACGAAAAGGAACCATATCGAGGATGTTTTTCTCTGATTTCTTTTTAAATACGGGCATGACAAAGCTTTGAAGTACAATAATACGTATTTTTACCCGAAACAAAGCTGACATTTATGGGTATGATCGATACTCAAAACAGAAAACTCAAGGTATTTGTTCTGGGCGGGTTTACTTTGCTGGCTATCGGGTGGGCATTAATGCCCCAGAACATAGTTTTTAATTCAGAAGGTGTTTGCCTGCATTACAGGTGGTTCGGAGTACAGTGTCCTTTCTGCGGCCTTTTACGGGCGGGATACGAAATGCTTCACCTCAGATTATATGAAACATGGCATTACAATCCTTTGATATTCTATGTTGGCTGGCTTTACACTTTGGAATGGGGAACTTTTTTAAATTATCAGGCAATCTTCAGTTTACGGAAGATAAGCTGGTGGATAGGATTGGGATTGACAGTTACAATCTATGTATTAAGAATTTGGAATCAGGTTTAAGAAATCGAAAGTCCATGGAGCTCAGACGGCTGCTAAATCCTTATTGCATCCAGCTTCTGACACTTTCCAGTTTTTGGTCCATTGGCATGCTTCCTTCCAGCCAATGAATATCGAAGCCATTGCGCTCCATCCGGCGGAACCATGTCATCTGTCGCTTTGCAAACTGGTGGATGGCAGTATTAAGCAGCCGGAACATTTCGTCGTATTTTAATTCGCCTGTAAGATAAAGAGTCAGATACTTGTACTCTAACCCATAATACACGAGCTGGTCGGGCGTGAGGCCACTCTGCAGTAAATCATCAACTTCTTTGATCATTCCCGAGCTCAGCCGCTGCTTTAACCGCATGGTGATGCGCTCGCGCTCCTCGTTACGGGGAAAACGAACACCTACCAGCAGTGGCTTAATCTCCGGATAGTCTTTAATTTTATAAGCATGGTTCTTGTAATATTCAGCAATTTCGACGGCGCGGATGGCTCTTTTATGGGTGTCAACATCGCTTGTATTATGCAGCGAATGATAGCCGGCGAGTATTTCGGTAAGTTCTTCGAGCGATTTAGGTTCAAGCTCCTTTCTCAAAGCTTCGTTTACCGGAACCTGTATAAGCTGATAACCCTGAATAGCAGATTCAATATATAAACCCGACCCTCCGCATAAAACCGGCCACTTGCCTTCAGCCTGCAGCTTTTCAAAAACAACGGTAAAATCCTTTTGGTATTCATAAATATTATATTGGTAACCGGCTGGTTTTATATCAATCAAGTGATAAGGAACATCAAAGCCATCTACCTGATAATCCTGATAGTCCTTCCCGGTTCCGAGGTCCAGACCCCGATAGACCTGCCGGCTATCGGCGCTGATAACCTCCCCTCCAATTTCCTTTGCCAACCCTGCTGCCAGAGCTGTTTTACCAGATGCAGTCGGTCCCAGAATTACAATCAGATTATATTTTGAGCTGTTCATTACAATTTCAATATCAAATTACAATATTGTTTCAAAATAACACATTTTCGGGTTTTCAAATTCCTGTACTTTCAATTTTTCTTACTTTTGTTCGATTAAAAAATTTAACCCTTAAAATGAATTTTAACTTTTTTTTTAACAGGGCAAAAAATCTGATATTAAAACCCCAGGAAGAATGGGTTCGAATAGAAGCTGAAACATTTTCAAAGAAAGAAATTGTGAAGAGCTATGTTGTTCCGTTTGTTATCCTTATTGCTGTTTGTTCAATTATTGGTTCCTCGCTTTTATCAATAGACTCATATTCCATTAGCATTATTCTCACCAAAGTAATTGTTACAGCTTTCCTTTTTATTGGAGGGGTTTATCTGTCGGCTCTTATTATAAACGAACTTACCACCAGTTTTTCAATTCCGAGGAATACCGATGCAACCTTCAAATTGGTAGCATACTCGTTTACCTCCTTTTTTATAGCCATGTGCCTGGTGAGTCTTTTGCCCGATCTGCCGGTTTTAGTGATTTTAGGATTTCATTCAGTTTATCTTTTCTGGCTTGGAGCCACTACCGTGCTGAAAGTATCCGAAGCAAGCAAGACAGGTTTCGTGATCGTGTCATTTTTGATCATTATTGGCATTTATGCCATCTTAAGTTTAATAGTTGGTACAATAGTGGCAGGAATGCTCTATATTTCCAGCCCTTTGTAGATTTTAATCTGAATTATGATAAAGCAGGAAAAACAGGTAAATATCAGGAATAAAAAGGCGTCGCACGATTTTGAGTTTTTGGAGAAATTTGTTGCCGGAATTCAATTGAGCGGAACCGAAATTAAATCGATTCGACTGGGGAAAGCAAGCCTTGTGGACTGTTTTTGTTATTTCCATAATGGGGAGTTGTTTGTAAAAAATATGCACGTTGCCGAATATTATTGGGGAAATCTGAACAATCACGACCCTAAACGCGACCGGAAACTTCTTCTTACAAAGAAAGAACTCGATAAACTTTTCCGTCGCTCTCAGGAAAAAGGACTGACTATTGTTGCATTCCACCTGTTTTTGAACGAAAAAGGTTTAGCCAAGCTTGAAATTGCATTAGCCAAAGGAAAAAAAGAATTCGACAAACGAGAGGATTTGAAACATAAAGAGGCTAAAAGGGAAATGGACAGGGCGATGAAGAGGTAGTTGTTAGTCGTAAGTAGTAAGTAGTAAATAGTAAGCAGTAGTAAGATAATAAATAAAAAAAAAGCCGTCAGTTAAGATCTGGCGGCTCTTTTTTATTGAGTTCTGTATTACTGAGCGAAGAAGAAATCGTTCAGCTCGTAAATATCCTTAGCTGATTTCAGATCCGGTGAGCCATCGAAAAACTCATCGATGGCATCGAGTAATTCATCAAATGATATATATCCATCGTTATCCCTATCCAGCCGCTTATAACGCTGCGGAATCGGAATACCGCTCTTGCCCATATTGTATCGCATTCGTGCACGCTGCATCATCAAAAACGATTCGACCTCCGACCGGCTAATAGCCTGGCGCGATGCCAATTCTTCCCCAAGTTTGTCGGCATTAATTTCAACACCATTTGCATCAACCATCGCTTTCAGTCGGGTATTTGGCTCCTTATCAGCATAATTGGGCACACCATCCTTGTCATCATCAAAAGGACAGCCTACCGAGTCAACATCCAAACCGGCGGGATGATTCAAACATTTGTCAATAATATCGGCTTTACCATCAAAGTCGTTATCTTCAACCAAAGTATAGTCAAAGCTGTCAACTTCAGCGAAAAGTTTTTGAACGGTGATTGTCTTGTCACTTGTAAATAAGTCAAAATGAAAGGAAACGAATGTATGTCCAAACATATCGTTCAGCTTATTGCCCTTTATACCAGTGGTGGCCTTACTGCTGATATTATCAATATTATCAGTGAATGTATAGTGGAACGAATGTCCCAACCGCATTATCACACGGTCGGAGACTTTAAAATCCAATCCGACTTCCAGAGGAACGGCAAAAGTACTTTGGTTATAACTACCTAATCCATAAAGATTAAGGTCGCGTAAATCGGTTTCATAAATATAATCACGGGTGATAATTTTACCTGCGCCGTCGCGGATAGTTCCATCGGGCATATAGTTGTAACTCAGTTTCTCACCGCTAACAGTATAAGTTAAATCCGACTTGGAATTGAACTGAACATTTTCAATCCCCAAAGAAATATAAGGGGTTACAAGCGACCCCGGCTTAATAAAAGGTTGAAAATCGTAATGGAGGTTAATGCCAAAAGTTGTCAGGTCGGTCCGGAAGTTAAGGTTTTTAGCAGGTTCGGGAGAAACTTTAACACCAGCCATTTGACCGAACATAAGGGCAAAATTAGCTCTGAAATAATGTTTGGAATCCAGAAAGGTAGAAACATTAATTTTGTAAGCTGGAGTTCCCATCAGCGGATTGAATTTTTTACTTCGCACCTCGCCCAGAAAATTAACAAAGCCATAACCAAATCCAATCACAGGACGGTAAACAACATTTTCGTTATCAACTTCCTGTTTTAAAAGAGATTCGTAATATTCTTCGTCGGGATCCTGTGCAAAAAGCCGGAAAGGAACCAGCAGGAACAGTAAAAGAATTCCAATACGGGTAAAAGCAGATAAGTTCATAACCTGTTTATTTTATCCATTTCTGATTGGTAACCATAAGCGCTTCCTGAATGGTAATTCTGCTACCTTCGTTATATGCCGAAACAAAAGCGTCGGTAATAGGGGTTGTATTCCAGAGATGCACCCTGTAATCGCGTGCCTCTTTATAAGCTGTAAAAGATCCGACTGAATACTTTATCCAACCATTATGATCTTCTTTTGCGATCGACTTTTCGAGTTTAAATTTACCAAAATACGACTTAACATCCACAGGTTTATGTCCGGCAGCTATCTGAACCCTGAAATAAATTCCACTGCTGCCCGGGCTGAATGATTCATTTTGCTCCACTGCATCAGTCTTTTTAGTTTCAACAGTTTTGTTATTCTGAGCAACAACAACATCATTTTTAACTGGCTCTTTTACTACATTTTTAGGAGTGTCAACCGGCATTTTGTTAGCTGAAGCTGTGCTAGTCGCCAAATCTTTCTGGTTAGAAGGAATTGTTGTATTAGAAGATGCAACCGGCCCTTTTGCATCAGGACGCAGTAAAGCTGCAAGTTCCTCGGGTTTAACACTGGTTAAATCAGCGTCTTTTTCGAAAACATCAACGCTCTGGGTTTTGTCATCAACAATATAAGAAAAAGCGCCTTTGATGCTCATAGCTGTAGCTTGAGGATCGACTCCGTTAACAGGAACAAGTTTGTAACTTACAACAAAATAAGGCTCGGCAGGCAAGCTCATCCACAAAAATTTAGCCTTTCCATCCTTAAATGTAAAAATACCATCGCGGCTGTTGATGTTGAGTGCCGTAAATCCTTTAGGTACATTCTCTTCAATCTTGGCAAACTTCTGAAGTTTTTCCTTATTTACAAGCAGGTTTACCACATACTCATTCTGGCCATCAACCCACTGGGGTTTCTGACGAACACAGGCTATCATTCCATAATTTGTTGAGGCAATTCCTGCGGGCATTTCCTTACCATAATCGTTTACGTCGACCAGCATTGCCGGATTAACATTAGGCGAGGGTACTATGGTGAGTAACTGGGGAGTCACTTCAACTGACTGCCGTTCATTTTCGTTGATATACGAAAACTTGCCGGTAAGATTAACAGAACCCTTTAATCTTTCGTCGCAGGTAATTTTATAACTTATTTCGATGTTTTCTTCATCAGGAAGTTTAAGCCAAATGAACCGGACTTTCTGATCTTTAAACGTGAAGTCGGCGTTGGAAGTACTAACCGAAGCAGCCGAAAATCCGGCAGGCAGCTCCTGCTGAAAACGGCAAAATCCGCCAATATCTTTCTTTTTAAGTGAAATCTTGACCAACAGTTCAGTTCCTGCATTTATTTTAGGAGCCACATCCATTGTAAGTGAAACATCTCCCTGAAACAAGGAGCCTACAAATAGTGACACCAAAATATAAATCGCTGTAATTAAGCGTATCATGATCGGGTCTCTTTAGCTGAATTGTTCACAAATTCAAAATAATTACAAAATATATTAATCTTTTCAATAATCACCTTCAACTGTTAATAACTATCCGATTTGTTAATATCACTAGAAATTAGGACTTAATAAATATTTCGAATAGAAGTTATTAATTATCTCAACCGCTTCATCCGGATCGTCAACAAGATGAAACAAATCCATGTCGTCGGAGTGAATGCACTTATTCTCTTCAAGCATGGTCTTTTTAATCCAGTCAATCAAACCTTTCCAATATTCGGTTCCAATTAAAACTATCGGGAAACGGCCAATTTTCTCAGTCTGGATGAGTGTCAGAGCTTCAAAAAGCTCATCGAACGTACCGAAGCCTCCTGGAAGTACAACAAAACCCTGCGCATATTTCATAAACATGGTTTTGCGAACAAAAAAATAATCGAAAGTGATTAGCTTGTCGTGGTCTATAAACAGGTTGGCATTTTGCTCGTACGGTAAGGCTATATTAATTCCAACCGAGCGGCCCTGGCCGCGTTTTGCTCCGAGGTTTGCAGCTTCCATAATTCCTGGGCCGCCGCCGGTTATGATTCCATAACCAAACTGGGTCAGTTTAAAAGCAACCTCTTCTGCCAGTTTATAATAAGCACTGTCCGAGGTTAAACGGGCAGATCCGAATATCGATACACAAGGTCCAATACGTGAAAGCTTTTCATATCCTTCTACAAATTCTGCCATTATTTTAAAAATCCGCCAGGAATCTTCCGATTTTATCTCATTCCAGGTTTTCTCCTGAAATGCATTCCTGATTTTCTCCTCACTGGTCGACATGTAAAATTCCTTTATTTTTTGAGTTAAATTTATTGAATGTTGTTGTATACGTGAGTAAATGCGAGAATGTTATGACTTTGAGCTGTATTTGCTGATCAAATTACCTTTATATATTTAATTATAAATGAAATAATTACACAACACACAAGTCATTTTTGCTTGCAATCACTATATTTTCCAGCGCAAATTAAGCTAATTTGGAAGAATTAAATCATTAGTGACCGATTAAAAAATATGAGATTTCGCCATATAGTAGAAAGGACAAGTTATTTCTAATGCGAATGGGTCGACAATACTAAAATAAAAATATACTATTTCGACTTGTGAAATATTGCAGGATCCGGAACATCGAAGCGTAGTCCAGGCTGAGACAAAAGCCATTAATAGAATTGTGGTTATAACTCCTTGTCGCAGGCCTAGGTTTAAGCCTGAAGACGTGCAGCTTGAAACTTCAACTTAGAAGTTATTCAACTCTTAACTCGTATTTCTAACAAAAAGAAAAATCAGTCCTGGAATAATTCCTTTTTCAGGTATTCGGCGGTATAACTCTTTGCATTTCGGATGAGCTCTTCGGGTGTACCTGTAAATATTATTTCTCCTCCGCCTGAGCCACCTTCCATACCCACATCGATAATATGATCGGCAACTTTTATAACATCCATGTTGTGTTCTATCACAATAACGGTATTACCCTTGTCTACTAGATGGTTCAGCACTTCAAGCAGCACACGCACATCGTCGAAATGCAAACCGGTAGTCGGTTCGTCGAGAATGTAAACTGTTTTACCTGTATCTCTTTTCGAGAGTTCGGTGGCCAGTTTTACCCGCTGCGACTCGCCCCCGGAAAGCGTTGTGGATGGCTGACCCAGTTTTATATATCCTAACCCAACCTGCTGAATGGTAATAACCTTATTTAATATAGATGGAATACCATTGAAGAATTCAACCGCCTGGTTGATGGTCATATCCAGCACTTCGCTGATGGATTTACCTTTAAATTTTACTTCGAGTGTTTCGCGGTTATACCGATGTCCGCCACAATCACGGCACTCCACGTACACATCGGGTAAAAAATTCATTTCGATGGTTTGCACTCCTGCGCCTGAACAGGTTTCGCAACGTCCTCCTTTAACATTGAATGAGAAACGACCCGGTTGATATGCCCTGATTTTGGCTTCGGGAGTCATGGCGAACAAATTACGGATATCGCTGAAAACACCGGTATAGGTTGCCGGATTTGAGCGGGGTGTTCTCCCGAGTGGCGACTGGTCCACCTGGATAACTTTGTCGATATACTTTAAGCCTTCAATAGAATCGTAAGGCAGAGGATCTTTTACTGAATTGTAAAAATGTTTTGAAAGAATGGGTTGAAGCGTTTCATTAATGAGGGTACTTTTTCCACTTCCCGATACACCGGTGATGCAGATAAATTTCCCTAAAGGAAACTCCACGGTAACATTTTTAAGGTTATTACCTTTAGCTCCCGCAAGGACAAGCTTTTTACCTGATCCGGAGCGACGCTGGGAGGGAACAATAATCTCCTTCTTATTATTGAGATACTGGGCTGTAAGCGAGTCTGATTTTAATATAGCGTCAGGACTTCCTTCAGCAACTACTTCCCCGCCGTGGCGGCCTGCATGAGGGCCCATATCCACAATATAGTCCGATGCAAGAATCATATCCTTATCGTGCTCAACCACAATTACGGAATTACCTGCATCACGCAGTTTCCGTAGCGAAGAAATAAGCCGGTGGTTATCGCGCTGATGCAGCCCGATACTGGGTTCATCCAAAATATAAAGAACATTTACCAGCTGAGAGCCAATTTGGGTAGCAAGGCGAATGCGCTGGCTTTCTCCACCCGACAATGTTTTAGCGCTTAAATTCAGAGAAAGATAACTTAAGCCAACATCGAGTAAAAAGTTGATACGGGTACGAATTTCTTTTATGATTTCGCGGGCAATCGCTTTTTGCTTATCTGAAAGCCTGTTCTCAAGACCTTCGAACCATTGCTTCAGCGAGTTAATGTCCATCATCGAAAGTTCAGAGATATTCTTACCATCGATCTTAAACCAGAGCGATTCCATTTTCAATCGGGCACCCTTACATTCGGGACATTCCACTTCCTTTATAAACTGGTTTACCCATGCCTGGGCCTTCTTGGACGTATTTTCGTTTTGCTGGCTGATAATATAATTTACAATGCCGTCAAAATTCAGAAAATACCCTGAAGATGTACCAGCAGGACTGTGAAGAAGTTTAAACGACTCATCGGAACCGTAAAGAATAGTATTCAAGGCTTCCTCTGAAAATTCCTCCACCGGAGTTTCGAGTGTTAACCCATATTTATGAAGAATGGCCTCTATTTGCCAGAAAACGACCGAATTTTTCTGAGAGCCAAGAGGTTCAATAGCACCTTTGGCAATACTTAACGATGGATCGGGAATAATTTTGGTAATATCCGCCTCTGTAATTTCCCCAAGGCCAGAGCAACGCTTGCATGCTCCCTGCGGAGAGTTGAAAGAAAATGAATGAGGTGCTGGTTCGTTATAGGAAATTCCGGTGGTGGGGCACATCAGTTGCTTGCTGTAATACCGGAAATTATTCGTTTTTTTATCCACAATCATAATCACACCTTTACCATGAATCATGGCAGTGTGAACTGATTCCTTAAGCCTTTTCTGAGTATCTTCAGCCACAACAAGCTTATCAATTACCATTTCGATAAAGTGCGACTTGTAGCGATCCACCTTCATGCTGTGGATTATCTCTTTAATTTCGCCATCCACGCGAACATGCAGGAAACCTTTTTTGCGGATCTGCTCAAAGAGCTCTTTGTAATGCCCTTTCCGACCTTTGATCAAAGGCGACAATACATAAATTGCAGCTCCATCGAAAGCAGTTGAAATGAGTTTTACAATCTGTTCCTCGGTATACTTCACCATCTTTTCGCCGGTGTTGTAAGAGAAAGCCTCCGACGCCCGTGCATAAAGCAATCGTAAAAAGTCGTAAATCTCGGTGATGGTACCCACGGTACTGCGCGGATTACGGTTGGTGGTTTTCTGCTCGATGGAAATTACCGGACTTAACCCCGAAATTTTATCAACATCCGGTCGTTCCAAACCTCCTAAAAACTGACGGGCATAAGCCGACATGGTTTCGATATAACGACGCTGACCTTCGGCATAAATGGTGTCGAAGGCCAGGGAAGATTTACCGCTACCGCTTAATCCGGTAATTACAGTAAACTTATTGCGGGGAATATTTACATCAATGTTTTTGAGGTTATGCACCCTGGCTCCAAGTACTTCGATCTGTTCTTCGCCTGAGGATGCATCTTTATCATTTTCTAAATCGTTGTTCATTACATAATTTAATTGGCATTAGCCATTCCTGTGTCAATTTCTGTTTCGGCAGGAATGTTGACCATGCGAAATCCTTTTTCGGGTAATTTAATGGTATAAGTTTTCCGGGTTTTATTGGTTAAAACGTTATCCCTTAACCAGGGGTTCAGAATTTTAATCACCTTATAATTAGTGCCGTGCTGGAATGCAAACCTTGCAATATCATTAATTGGTGCACTAACCAGCATATCTTTCGACTTAAAAGGCTCGTACATATCTTCCTTTGCAATAACAAAACCATACTTTTCCGGATTACTTACAATTGCTTTTAATGCAGCAATCCGAAACACATATCTGGAAGTTTCGTCGTTCAGAAGTATATCGTAATAATTGCGGCTGTACTGGCGTGCGATTTGTTTATTCAAACCGGTACGGCCCATATTGTAAGAGGCAGCAGCCATTGTCCAGCTGTTATACATCTCATACGAATGTTTCAGGAACTTACAGGCAGCTTCAGTTGATTTCTGAACACTGTAACGCTCATCAACTTCATCGTTAATTTCCAGTCCATACTCAAGGGCAGTCGGCTTAACAAATTGCCAGATTCCGGCGGCACCTGCAGGGGAAACAGCGTTGGATAATCCACTCTCGGCAAGAGCCAGATATTTGAAATCGTCGGGCACTCCGTATTTTTTGAGAATAGGTTCAATTTCAGGAAAAAATCTGTTGGCACGTTTTATCAAAAGAAAAGTTTGGGAATGCCAGTAAGTATTTACCAACAATTCTTTATCAAGCGATTCGCGAACATCGAAGTTCTCCAGTGGAATTTTTTCACCGGCAAAATTCAGATCGGATGGCAAGGTAACAGAACTGAACCTTGCAAATGAATCGCTTTTCAATCCCTGATCCTTTGCAGGATTAGTGCCCGAAATCATCAGAGCCATCAACACTATACCAACAACTCCAAAAGCTGCCAAACCGTTCTTTACAATATTCATTCTTTTATTCATCTCTTAATCTTCTGAATCGATCCACAAATTTATAACATATCTCTCAAACACAACAAACATTTGGTAATCCTCAAATAAATAATTTACTGCGACCCGTTCATATAAAGACAGAACGATCGCAAAAATGTTAAAAGAGGTAAAACTCCGGTTGTGTAAATGGGAAAATCAGTTTCATTAACGCTAAGGAAGACGAAATGTTACTGAGTTATTCAGATATTTTTAAAATTTAAATGAAAACCCTGAATACAGCCCCAGTGCATAAGGATGTAGTTTAACAGCATCGCTGGAGTTAAACGAATTGAGATAGTATTTAAATGTAGGCTCTACGCTAAACATCAGGTTCTTTCTTAAATTATAAACCACGCCAAAACCTACAGAGGAACTATAGTTCATAGTCTCAACATCGGCTGTTTTACCGTGAATAACCTCATCAGGGCCTGTTCTCAGGGTTGTTTTATTACCAACAAGCACATGTGTACTCATACCACCCAGGAGATGAACATTTATTTTGCGGTCAATAATTTTATATTTAGCCAGAAAAGGAACCTCTATAAAATCGAACGACTGCTCTATGTCTTTTTGACTAAGATCGGCGGGACGCGCGGCAAGGTTTCCGACAGTGTATTCAGCACGGCTTACAGTGAGACTCCCCTGAGGATAAATTTCGGCTGATGGTGCTATGATTGTTCCGGTTGAATTGGAAGCATTATAGTTTTGAGACATGTTAGCATATTGGGCATCCAACGCAATATTGGCACTATTTACCTTAGCTGATTTCAGGGACGAAACATTATTGATCTCCTGCCCCATTTTCATATAATAAACTCCTGTTTGGAATGTTAACCTGGAAGTGGCTTCATAGTCCACCTTTACACCGCTGGAATAAGTAATAACAGCGTTTTCAACCTTATTCATGGAAGCTTTGGAGAGACCCGGCGCATTTACATCCGATATACTGCGGTAAGAATAAAGAGGAGCCATTTGCCCTCCAATTGCCCAACGATTTAATTTCTCTTTCGACTCAGCAGTTTCATCATAAGCAAATATATCATCGTAAACCGGAGCAATATCTGGCTTCACAATAATATATCCCTGCTCCACTTTACCGTATGTTGATGGAGTTTCCATATTCCAGGCAATGGCAGAAATGCGGTCGAAGTTTTCCGAGGTTTCCTGTTTGCTTGCCGAAGCAGGCACAAAAGAAGTATTACCAACCGGATCCTGAGATTTGACAACATCCTGAACTTTCTCAATTGATTTACTATCAGAGATATTCTTTTGATTCTCAGGAACGACAGCGATTAAAGTATTGGTTTTACTATTTTTTGTAGTTAAGGAGTGTATTTGCTGAGAATCCTGATTAACTGAAGCTACTGATGAGGATGATTGTGATTCCTTTTTATTGAAACCGGATTGAGGTGTACTGTTAATTGATGTGTTTGAATGGTCCTTTTTCTGGGTTTGAGCTAAAGGAGCTTCGTTTTCAATTCGAATGCTTTTTTCGGAACGGTTAAGGTAATTCCATCCGCTAATTGCCGCAAACAGCGAAACCGAAGCAGCTACTGCAATCCAAATGACCATCCTGGTCCTGTTCTTTTTTACAGGAAGCTGGCCGGAAATATTATTCCAGACCTCAACAGGCGGAATAACATTGAGGTTATCCAGTCCCTCCCGGAAGTAGTCATCAATCCTATTTTCCAAATCGTCTCTCATGTTCCAAAAATCCTAACTTTTCTTTCAATTTTCGATTTTACTTTTTCCTGCAGGATCGCCCGGGCTCGCGACAGGTTCGATTTTGAACCTCCCTCGGTGATACCGAGCATTTCTGCAATTTCTTTGTGCTGTAGTTTTTCAAAAACATACAGGTTAAATACCATTTTGTACTGAGCCGGAAGATCCTGAATCATGGCAAGCATCTCTGCTGCCGAAATCATCGGTATATCTTCTTCTTCCAACTCGTCGTACGATTCAGGTGCATATTCCAGGGAAACAGTTTTGCTCTGAGCCCTGAACTTCTCAATCGCGGTATTTACAATAATTCTGCGAACCCATCCTTCAAAAGAACCTGCAAAATTAAACTGCTCCAGCTTCGAAAAAACCTTAAGGAATCCTTCCTGTAGAATATCTTTTGCTTCATCGTAGTTTTTACAGTACCGCAAACAAATACCAAACATTTTTGCAGAAAACATGGCGTAAAGCTTCTCCTGAGCTTGCCGTTTACCTGCAATGCATTCCTGCACAATGTATTTGATATCGTCGGCCAATCGACTGAAAGAAATTAAATTAAAGCATAAAATTACAATTTAATCGCACCGACTGAATCATTGTCCGGCTTTTTTTGATATAGATGTGAAACGGTTTAAAAGGTTGCGTTAGCAGAAAATTAATTTAGATATAATAATGAAGTTAACTTAAATTTGCTATGCAACCTCTACGAGGTTGAGAAATCAAACAG
>JAJYAG010000279.1 GCA_021779665.1 Bacteroidota bacterium
AAAACTAATGTTGAAAAGTAGGGGATTACAATTTGTCCCCGATATGTTAATCCGTTAAAGCCATAACCCCTATAATAAGGTATCACCATCTTTGCTTTACCACCTTTGGTCATGAGACGAATTCCATCGTCCAAACCATTAATTACCTGTTGATATCCAACTCTGAATTTAAAAACCGTATCCGCCGCCGTTTTATCGAAAACGCGACCATCGGGTAAATAACCGGTGTATCTTATTTTAGCAAGCTTTCCGCTTGCAGGATTTACAGTGCCGGTACCTTTAACTTTTTCAATATAATATAAGCCAGTGCTGGTTGAATCTTTAACGCCTATATTTGTTGCAGTATCCAGGTAATTGGCTATCTGTTGCTTTTCGTAAGCCATCGGATTAGAGATCACTTTTAGAAGTTCTACTTCAAAAACTCTTGGAACATAATCGTCCCAAGCCAATAATGAAGGCATAATCATTTTGGCTTTTCCACCTTCTTTCATTTTTTTAAGACCTTCCACTACGCCATTATAGAATGCATTTTTTACAGCATAGATTTTAAGAGGACCGCCCAGCGCGAAGTAAGGGAAAACCTTATTTTGCTCTACCATGGCTTTATCGGTACCATCGTAGAATTTACCATCGAGATCGGTAGCTTTGTATTTGATAAGCGCAAAATCTGCCTCACCAATAGTTGCACCAGTTCCTTCAACTTCCGAAATGTAATATAAACCAGTTGATGATGGGGTTGCAGTAATATTATTAACCTGAACATAATTTTCAATCAGCTTTTTCTCCTTTTCCCTCTTCTCGCTGTCATCATCCTTCAGGCACGATGTGGCAGACATTGTTAAAAACACTAAGAGCGTGAGATAGATAACTCTATTTTGCTTTTTCATATATAATTTATGTTTAATTTTTATGTAGTACTAAGACTTATAATAGTTTTAAAGGTTGCGTGCAAATATAATTTAATTTACAGAGATAAGTTCCACTTCGAAAATTAGGGATGTGAAAGGAGGAATTAAGCCTGTTGATGAACCGGAATCGCCAAATGCAACCTCCGAGGGCATAATGAAAAGAGAGCGTTCACCTTCGTGCATGGTGGCAATGGCTTCTTCCATACCTCTAATAACCTGCCATTGCTGACCGTAAACAAATTGAAAGGCTTCGTTCCGTTTCTTGGTCGAATCAAAAAATTTACCATTCAAAAAACGTCCTTCGTAATGAACTACAATGGTGTCGCCAACATTAACCTTCTTATCATTCCCTTTTTGGAGTACTATTGAGTAAAGTCCGTTGTCATTCGGTTTGAGACGAAGCTTGGAATCCTGGATATATTGCTTAAGTATTATTTTTTCGTATTCACCAAAATCTTCAGTCCATTTCAAAAATGCCTCTTTTTCCCGGTTGTATTGCTCTATTGTCTGAATTTCAATAATTTCGGTTTCTATTTTCATTTTACCCGAAGCCTTGAGAAAAGACGGGGTGGAGGTTCCAAGGGTTTTGGTGAAAAAGTCGTGCGCAGAAATGATAAAGCTTGCCGATTCTTCTTTACCAAGCATTGTAAGGCACTCGTCAATAGCTCCCTCGTATTTTGGCCGGCCTATCTGAAATTTTCTCTTGCCTTTAAAAAATACCGAATCGTTCATTGTTTTATACACAATATCGGCGGTTACAAAGTCGCCAAACTTACATCGGGTCTCCTCTTCACCAACTTTGAGAAGCTTATAGTAATTCCCGTTATCCATTTTTGTGTATCCCGGATATTCGGGAGTTTGTTTACAGGCTAAGGTAATACAAGTTAGCAGAGATATCAGGAGTATTTTAAATCTGAATTTCATTGCAAATCGCTGATTTTTAATAAGTGTACTTCATAAACAATGGTAGCCCGTGCAGGAATCTTGTCACCGTCGCCTACCAAACCATGCGCCAGGTGAGGAGGCATAATAAACCGGGCTCTGTCTCCTTCGCGGAGCATAAGTATGCCTAACTCCAGTCCAGGCTCCACTCCGCCTTTACCTATTGTGAATGTTTTGTTTCCTAATGAGTCGGATGAATAGCAGGGTGTTCCGTTTAACAGCCACACTTTATATTCAAGCGTAGCTTTTTTCCCTGTTTCGGCTTTATTTCCGTTTCCATTGCTGATGATCTCGTACCACAGACCTGCTTTACTTTCCTGCATATTCCAGCCATGGCGCTGAATATATCCCTTTATGGCATCAGCGTCCTTTTTTACCAGGTATTTATTGATCTTCATCAATGTTTCCTGGTCGGGCTGCTTACCATTATTCTCAGTCTCCCTGCTTTTACAGGATATGAGTACAGCCAGAATTGTAAATATGAACAGAATTTTCCTTGTCACTTTTAATAATTTAAATCTTTGGCATACAACGGAAGAATAGACCGGAACTTTGCCAGTGTTTCTACCAGTGGCATTTTTGATTCTCCGCCTGCCGCGTTTGTGTGCCCGCCGCCCATAAAATACTTTTCGGCAATGGCATTTACTGCAAAGTTGCCTTTTGAGCGTAACGAAATTTTAATTTTATCTTCTCTTTCGGTGAATAAAGCCGTGAAATTAATACCTTTTATAGAAAGGGGAAGATTTACAAATCCTTCTGAATCGCCGGTTTCGAAGTTAAAGCGCTCTTGTTCTTCTAACGAAATACTGATAAAGGCAGTATTGAATTCAGGTAAAATTTCCATCTTTTCGTTCAGGCAATACCCCATCAGGCGCATGCGATTCATTGAAAAATTGTCGTAAACCAATCTGAAAATCAAATCCTTCCGAACTCCTATTTTCAGTAGTAGTGCAATCAACTCAAAAGTACGGGGATTAGAGGAATTATAGCTAAAACATCCCGTATCTGTCATAATGCCCAGATAAAGGCTTTCAGCGATATTAAGATCCAGACGATCAGTTTTGCCTAGATAAAGAATTAACTCGAGCACCATTTCGCAGGTTGAACTTACAGTAGTGTCCGAAATTTTAATTTCGGCATTGAGCTGTGGCAGCGGATGGTGGTCTACCATCACTTTATAGGCGTCGGAACGGTCGAGCTTATCTTTCAGATCGCCGCTGCGCTTGGTGTCGTTATAATCGAGGTGAAAAATCAGATCGGCATCTCTGATAAGCTCAACAGCCAGGGCTTTTTCTTTACTGAAGTTGATAACTGTATCATTTCCAGGTAACCACTGCAAATATTCGGGATATTCGTTGGGAACAATGATGCGTGCATCTTTACCAATATTTTTCAGATACCAGTATAGTCCAAATACAGCTCCTATAGCATCACCATCAGGATTCTGATGTGTGGTGACAATAATTTTATTTCTGATATCAAGCTGTTTTTTAAGCTCTTGACACTCCGTTTCAAATTTCCCCAAATCCATATATATTAACCTAGAACGGTTCAAAGATATAAATTTCAAAATGCAAACTGCTTATACAATAAATATTTCTAACTTTGGTGCTTAATTTAAAATTATATATATGTCTGGAAATTATACTTTTACAATTGTTAAGCCCGATGCATTTAAAAGTGGATACACCGGTAAAATTCTGGATGCAATTATTCAGGGTGGTTTTAAAATTTCAGCTCTTCGGTTAGTGCAGTTAACAAAAGAACAGGCTGAGGCTTTTTATGGTGTACACAGAGAACGACCGTTTTTTGCTGCTTTGGTTGAATTTATGACCTCGGGACCGATTGTGGTTGCTAAGCTCGAAAAAGCCAATGCTGTTGAAGATTTCAGAAAACTCATAGGAGCCACCGATCCATCCAAAGCCGAGGAAGGAACAATTCGCAAGAAATTTGCAAAGTCGGTTCAGGAAAATGCCGTTCATGGTTCGGATAGTGACGAAAATGCAGCAATAGAAGCTGGCTTCTTCTTTTCTAAATTCGATTGTTTCTAAAAATAAATACAATGGAAGCTTTTTTAACAAACGATTTTTTGCTTCAAACAGAAGAAGCAAAAAATCTTTATCACCAGCATGCGGCGAAGGTGCCTATCATCGACTATCACTGTCATTTATCACCAAAGGACATAGCCAACGACAGACAATTTAAGAATCTGACTGAAATCTGGCTCGAAGGCGATCATTACAAATGGCGGGCAATGCGCATCAATGGCATCGACGAAGAATATATTACAGGTAAGGCCGACGACTATACAAAGTTCGAGAAATGGGCAGAAACAGTTCCAAACACTATGCGCAATCCGCTTTATCACTGGACGCATATGGAATTACTTCGTCCATTTGGAATCAATAAGGTTTTGAAACCTGAAACAGCAAAAGAGATTTACGAGCAATGCAATGCCATGCTTCAAACACCTGAATTTTCTGTGAGGGGAATTCTGAAAAAGATGAACGTAGAAGTTATTTGCACAACAGACGATCCTGCTGATTCTCTCGAATTTCATAAGAAAATAAAAGAGGAAAATATTGGTATCAAAGTGTTACCTACCTGGCGTCCCGATAAAGCAATGGCTGTAGATAACCTGGACGAGTACAACAAATACCTCGATAAACTTGGCGAAGCTGCCGGTGTAAATATCGATAATTTCAGCAGTCTGATCCAGGCACTTCAGATTCGTCACGACTTTTTTGCTTCTATGGGCTGTTGCGTGTCCGACCACGGACTCGAAACTTTTTATGCAAGCGACTTTAAAGAAAATGAGATAAAGCTGATATTCCTTAAAGCCAAAGGCCGCAAAAAGCTCGAT
>JAJYAG010000127.1 GCA_021779665.1 Bacteroidota bacterium
CGAATCCTTCAAAGTCGTGGCTCGATCAATTGAGGCACACTATAAAAATATCCTGAATTATTTTGACAACAGAAGCACAAATGCTTCAGCTGAATCATTCAATGCCAAAATTAAAGCATTCCGATCTTGCTTTAGGGGTGTTGGCAATATTAGTTTTTCCCTTTTCAGACTAGCAAACATCTATGCTTGATCACTCCCCAGAAATTCCGACTGATCCGGGATCACTCCCCAGAAATTCCGACTGATCCGAAAACTTTAAAACAATGCGTATTACTTTGTGTATACTATCAATAAAAAAGGGTTTCAGAAAATCTTCTGAAACCCTTGTCTTTACTGTTGTGGGAGCAACAGGATTCGAACCTGTGACCCTCTGCTTGTAAGGCAGATGCTCTGAACCAGCTGAGCTATGCTCCCTTTTTGTTTACTTTCGAAGCTTTATTGCCGTAGCGTTTTCTTACAAAAGCGGTGCAAAGATAACAGCGTTTTTCTTTTCTGCAAAAATTAATTCAAAAAAATCTTAAAATTTTCTTTCCGAAATTAAGGCGTCTGCCACAATAAAGGTACTACCTCCTATAAAAATCAAATCGTTAGCTACAGCATTTTTTTTCGCATTTTTTATTGCTTCGGTTACCACTGGAAAAGTTTTTCCATTTAAACCAGCCAAAGAAGCTTTCTGCGCCAGCTCCTTTTCATCCAAAGCTCTGGGAATACTGGCTTTTGTAAAATAGTAAACAGCATCTTTTGGCAGCAAAGGCAAAACACCTGAAACATCCTTATCGTTTACAACTCCAAAAACAAAGTGTAACTTATTATACTTAATCTGCTTAATCTGCTTCACCACCAAACTGATCCCTTCCTTATTATGACCTGTATCGCAAATCATAAGCGGCTCCGAACCTAATATCTGCCACCGGCCCATTAATCCGGTACGCAGAGACGCATGCCTCAAACCATCGGCAAGAGAATCGAAAAGATCACATCCCGACTCCTTTAATGCGTCTGCAGCTGAAAGCAAGGTACAAATGTTTTTCTGCTGATAAATTCCCTGCAAATCGAGGTAATAGGTTATAGGGGCTGAATTATTCTTTTTCACCAACAATTTCTGAATCCCCGGCTCGGCACTATCAACAGTATCTGCCGAATATAAATCATCGGCAAAACGCACTTCACACTTATTTTCGATGGCGGCATTCTCAAATACATGTCGTGTTTCCGGATGAGACTCTCCGACTACAACCGGCACTCCTGTTTTGATAATTCCTGCTTTTTCAGATGCAATTTTTTCAAGAGTATCGCCGAGCAAATCGGTATGATCATATCCGATATTTGTTATAACCGAAAGTACAGGTCGTATTATGTTTGTAGAATCGAGCCTTCCTCCCAGCCCGGTTTCGACTACAGCAATATCCACCTTCTCCCCGGCAAAATAATCAAATGCCATCGCGGAAGTCATTTCAAAAAATGACGGTTTGATAACTTCAAACTGCTCCTTAAACACACTAATAAATTCGACAACAGCTTCTTCAGTAATTTTCTGACCGTTAACGCGAATGCGTTCACGAAAATCGATCAAATGTGGTGAGGTAAAAAGGCCTGTTTTATAACCTGCTTCTTGCAGAATGGATGCCAGCATATGAGAAACAGAGCCTTTTCCATTTGTTCCGGCAACGTGTATAGTTTTGTATTGGCGATGAGGAAAGCCGCAAAGGCTATCAAGCGCTTGAGCGTTATCCAGATTTGCTTTGTATGCTGCTTTCCCCACACGGTGAAACATAGGCAGCTGACTGTACATGTAATCGAGGGTAGCACTATAATCCATTTTCACCATTTATTCAGATGAATTCGTTCGGGTTTAAATCTTTCCGGGACACGGGGAGCTTCTGCATGATAACCAATGGATATAAGAGAAAATGGATGAATATGCTCAGGCAAATTCATGAGGCTTTTCATTGCCGAAATTCTCTCCTCGCGCGGATAAATTCCCAGCCAAACGGCTCCTAACCCTTTGCCGTGAGCTGCCAGCAAGAAATTTTGTGTAGCTGCCGAACAGTCTACCGGCCAATATGCAGGTGTATGAGCAAGTTCTTCATCTCCACAAATCAATACAGCTGCAGCAGCCTGAGAAAGCATTCCTGCATGCGGGTGAAACTTCATAATTTCATCCAGAATACTTCTGTCGGTAATAATAATAAAATGCCAGGGCTGCTTGTTTACTGCCGATGGAGCATACATGGCAAATTTCACCAGTTCGGTTATTTCCTCCGTCGAAACCGGTTTGTCAATATATCTTCTAATGCTTCTACGCGACAGTATGGCGTCCAATACGTTCATAATTCCTGATTTCTGTTAAAAAAATTAATACACAATCTGCCTGCAAATTTTGCTATATTTAGTCAGTTAAAAAACCCTTACATCACGAAAATATGAGCCGGACTAAAAAAATATTTGTACTCGACACAAACGTTCTGCTGCACGATCATATGTGCATTTATAATTTTCAGGAAAACAACGTTGTGATACCCATTACTGTTCTTGAAGAACTCGATAAATTAAAAAAAGGAAACGATCAGATAAATTACAACGCCCGTGAATTTACACGAGAACTAGACAAGCTTTCGGGTGATCATCTTTTTAATGGCGGAGTCACTCTCGGAAAAGGATTGGGCAAATTGACCATAGAAACAGGGAAACCGTTTTCAAAGGAAATTTCCGAATCATTCCCTGAAAACACGCCCGATCACCGCATTCTGGCTATTGCCGAATTTGTTAAAACAAAAAACCCCGGTCTTCAGGTTGCCCTCATTTCCAAAGACATAAACCTTCGTATGAAAGCCAAATCCATTGGCATAATGGCTCAGGACTATCAAAACGATAAGGTTCATAACATCGACGATCTCAATAAAAACATCATCACCATCGATAGCATAAGTAGCGATCAGATTGCCAGGCTTTACGAAAAAACTGAAGGAGTGCCGTCCGAGGAATTTAAATTATCAACCGAGCCTAAGGGACATCAGTATTTCATTTTAAAAGGCGACAAGTCAAGCGCCCTCGCCCACTACGATCCTGTGAAAAAAGTATTTGTAAGGGTTGAAAAACAACGTACTTACGGAATAGAACCACGGAATGCCGAGCAAACCTTCTCACTTGATGCTTTACTTCGTCCCGACATACCACTGGTAGCTTTAACAGGCAAGGCAGGAACTGGAAAAACATTATTGGCACTTGCTGCAGCAATCCAACAGTCGAAAATGTATTCTCAGATTTTATTAGCCCGTCCGATAGTTCCTCTGGCTAACCGCGACCTTGGATTTCTTCCTGGCGACGTAAAAGAAAAAATTGAGCCTTACATGACGCCGCTGTTTGACAATTTAACCGTTATTAAAAATAAATTTAAAACTACCAGCGAAGAATTCAAGCATATTGAAGAAATGCAAAAAGCTGACAAACTGGTAATCACACCATTGGCATATATTCGCGGACGTAGTCTTTCCAATGTATTTTTCATAGTGGATGAAGCACAAAACCTGACTCCTCATGAAATAAAAACCATTATAACACGCGCCGGAGAAGGTACCAAGATGGTCTTTACCGGAGATATTCAGCAAATTGATTCGCCTTATCTCGATACCGAATCGAACGGGTTATCGTACATGGCCGATAAAATGAGAGGGCAGGAAATATTTGCACATGTAAACCTTGTAAAGGGTGAGCGTAGCTATTTGGCTGAGCTGGCCAGTAATTTGTTGTAATTATCGGGTAAATTTGTAACTTTCCCGAATTTATCAGATATTTTCAAATGAGTATAAAAACACTGGTAATCGCCCGGCATGCTAAGTCGAGCTGGGATTATGATGCTGTTGATGATATAGACCGTCCCTTAAAAGAGTCCGGAATAAGGAATGCTTATCTTGTTGCCGAAACCCTTAAAAAGAAAAAAGTTTCTTTTGATGTCATTTATTCGAGTCCTGCCAACAGAGCAATCCACACCTCAATTATTTTTGCCCGTGTTTTGGATGTTTCTACGCAGAAAATTGAAATAAACGAACAACTTTATAGTGAGTCTGATTCCGATGTTATTCATTTCCTGAAGAATATCCCCGAGCATTATACAAAAGTTTTGCTAGTTGGCCATAACCCCACATTTACCGATCTGGCCAACCGGTTCCTGAAACAGAGAATCTCAAACCTGCCAACTGCAGGAGCTGTTTTGCTGGAGCTCGATTGCGATTCGTGGAACCATATTGGCCCGGTGGCTGTTGTAAGGGATAACCTGTTTTTCCCGAAAAAAATCGGAGATTCGAACGATTGACGAACGAATACAGTTAAGATTAACCCAGAGGTATGCAAAAACAAATCATAAACAGAGAATTAAGCTGGCTTTCGTTTAACGAGCGGGTTCTGCAGGAAGCTGGCGACAAAACCACTCCTTTAATCGAAAGATTAAAGTTCTTAGGCATTTTCTCAAATAATCTCGACGAATTTTTCAAAGTTAGAGTTGCTACCATCAAACGGATTGTCGATCTTAAGGTTGATTCAAAAGCTACTCTGGGAGAAAAACCTAAAAAATTGCTGCAACAGATTCAGGAAAGGGTATTACAGCTTCAGCAAAATTCTCAATCCATTTTCAAGGCAATTCTGAACGAATTAGCCAAAGAAAACATTTTCATTATTAACGAAACCCAGCTTAACGATGTACAAACTGAATTTGTAAAACTTTATTTTGAAGATAAGGTATTGCCAGCCTTAGCTCCTATTATGCTCGGCAATCTCAATAACATTCCCTTCCTGAAGGATAAGTCCATATACCTTGCAACAAAACTCTTCAACCCAAAAGTGAGAGAGGAAGTAAAATATGCTCTGGTAGAGATTCCCACCGCCGTGATTCCACGTTTTTTGGTACTTCCAAGCAATGGCCAGAAGAAATGTGTTATCCTGCTCGACGATGTTATCCGCTTTAACCTGAAAGATGTTTTTGCAATTTTTCCATATACGCATTACGAGGCCTATACAATAAAACTTACACGTGACGCCGAACTCGATATTGATAATGATGTAACGAAAAGCTTTCTCGAAAAAGTCTCGAAAGGAGTATCAGGGCGAAAGAAGGGTCAACCGGTTAGGTTTGTTTACGACGAAACCATGCCTAAAATGATGCTCAAATACCTGACAGACATGTTGGACCTTGACCAATCCGACAGTTTGATCCCTGGTGCCAGGTATCACAATTTTAAAGACTTCATGAGCTTCCCTAACATTGGCGGAAGTCATTTGGAATATGAGCCCACTCCTGCCGTTTCGCACCCTGAAATCATTAACGAACCCAGCATTTTAAGAAGAGTATTGCAAAAAGATCTGATGCTCCATTATCCTTATCAGAAATTTTCGCATTTTATCAATTTGCTGCGCGAAGCAGCCATTGACCCAAAGGTGGTTTCAATAAAAGTAACCATTTACAGGGCAGCTGCCAATTCAAAAGTCATTAACGCATTGATTAATGCTGCACGAAATGGCAAAAATGTTGTGGTAGTGATAGAATTGCAGGCCCGTTTCGACGAAAAAGCAAACATTTACTGGTCGCGCAAACTAGAAGAAGCCGGTGCAAAAGTATTGTTTGGAATCCCGGGACTTAAAGTTCACAGTAAACTCACTCTGATTACCAGCATAATAGACAATAAGAAAATAAATATTGGTTGCATCAGTACCGGTAACTTCCATGAAGGTAATGGAAGCGTTTATACCGATGTTGCACTTATATCCTCGGATAGACGCATAGCCAATGAAGTAGAAAAACTGTTCGATTATTTCGAAAATTCATACAAATTCTATAATTACAACCACTTACTGGTATCTCCGCTTTTTATGAGGCGTAAGCTGGTATCATTGATCGACAATGAAATAAAAAATGCCAAAGCTGGTAAAAACGCATATATTATTCTGAAAATTAACAACCTGGTTGATCCTGACATGATTAAAAAGCTTTACCAGGCAAATTGTCATGGCGTTAAGATCAAACTAATTGTCAGAGGAATATGTTCACTTATCCCTGGTATTCCCGGATTAAGCGAAAACATCGAGGCGATAAGTATTGTCGATAAATTCCTGGAGCATGCGCGGGTATTCATTTTCTGCAATAACAACCAGGAGAAGTATTATATCTCATCGGCCGACTGGATGACACGTAACCTCGACACCCGTATTGAGGTCGCAAGCCCTGTTTACGATCCTGATTTGCAGAAAGAACTCAAACATATCATCGAACTGGCATTAAACGATAATGTTAAAGCCCGCATCATTGATATGCACCACACCAATGCATACAGGCGTAATGATATCAAGACTCCTGTCCGCTCACAATTCGAAATTTATAATTATTACAAATCGCTTGTATCGAAGAAATAAATTTCATTATTAACTGAATTATTAGCGAAAATCTCGCAGGAGCAATTATTTTTGTCCACTTTTTTGAAATTAGAATGAAATATCCATGTTTGGAAAATTCGGAATTCACTTCAATAATTATCCCGAATGCCTTTTAGCAGACAGGTTCCATATGGCTATTTGAAAAGATGTTGCGCATGAACTATCAGAATATTTGTGAAAAGGCAATTGCAGTTGTAAGAGAGGTGGGGAATTTCATTCTGGAGGAATCCTCAAAATTTTCATTAAACGACGTAGAGACTAAAAGCCTCAACAGCTTTGTCACTTACGTGGATAAAAAAGCCGAAGAAAGGCTTGTAAAAGGGTTAAGTGAACTTATTCCCGAAGCCGGATTTATCACCGAGGAAGAAACCATCAGGAAAAAAGGTGATGAGTTTAACTGGATTATCGATCCACTTGACGGCACCACAAATTTCATTCACAAAGTTCCGGTTTTTTCAATTAGTATAGCCCTGACACAAAACGCCGAGACTGTTGTGGGGATTGTCCTCGAGCTTAACCGAAACGAATGTTTCAGCAGCTATAAAGGTGGAAAAGTTTATCTAAACAATAATGAGGTTAGAGTTTCAGAAGCCGCAACCATTAAGGAGTCTCTTGTAGCCACCGGTTTCCCCTATTACGACTTTGGAATTCTGAAACAATATATGTCGCTTATTGAAGAGCTTGCTCAAAAATCACAGGGCATCCGTCGTTTGGGTTCAGCGGCAGTCGACCTGGCCTATGTTGCCTGCGGACGTTTCGATATTTTCTTTGAGCATAGTCTTAATCCCTGGGACGTGGCAGCAGGAGCTTTTTTGGTAACTCAGGCAGGAGGTGTTGTAACTGATTTTTCAGGAGGTAGCGATTATCTCTCTGGCAGGGAAATAATAGCCTGTCCAGGTCCTGTTTATAAAGAATTTCAAACATTAGTTGATTCCAAAATCAAAAAAGGATGAAATCGTTCAGTTACTATCTTCTTTACGCTTTTTCTCTCATGTTCGCAATACTTCCGCTAAGGATACTTTATATCATTTCGGACGGATTTTACTGCCTGAACTATTATGTGGTTCAATATCGAAAAAAAATAGTATTTCAAAACCTCAGAAATTCATTTCCAGAGAAAAGCGATCAGGAAATCAAGACAATCGCAAAGAAATTTTACCGGCATTTTAGCGATTTATTTGTAGAAACGCTGAAAATGATGCATATGCCTTTGAAAGAAAGCCGTAAACGGGTAACCATAAAAAATCCGGAGATCCTCGAGGAACTTTATTCCAAAAATAAACTCATTCTTGCAGCCTTAGGCCATTACAACAATTGGGAGTGGATTTCTATGATGACAAAACCTGAATTTCAGGTCATCTCCATATACAAACCTTTACACGATCCTAACTTCGATCGTTTTATGCTGAAGTTAAGAACACTCAAAGGCAGCCTTCTCGTTCCCACAACTCAGACACTCCGATTCCTAAGCAGCTGGAACGCTCCTGACAAAAGAGCTTTCTTCTGTTTCATTGCAGACCAATCACCACTGCTAAAGGACATCCATTACTGGACTAAGTTTCTAAACCAAACCACCCCGATTTTTATAGGTATTGAAAAAATTGCACTTAAATATAATTTACCGGTTTGTTTTTTTCGTTTCGAGAAAATAAAACGAGGATATTATCAGCTGGAGATCGTTCCGATAACAGAAAATCCGGCATGCACCAAGCCTTATGAGATAACAGAAGCCCATGTACGATTATTGGAAGAAGATATTAAGAAGAACCCCGAATACTGGCTTTGGTCTCATAGGCGGTGGAAACGTCAGTACGAAGATATAATTAATGCCCAGCCAAATGCTTAAATGTGCCGTAGTAATTCTTAACTGGAACGGGGTAAATTTCTTAAAAGAATTTCTTCCTATCGCTATAAAAAACACATCAGCCAATTCGGAGGTAATTATCGCCGATAATGCCTCGACCGATGGCTCGCTTGAATTACTGGAAAAGGAATTTCCACAGACAAGAGTTGTTAAACTAGACAAAAACTATGGATTTACGGGAGGATACAACCGCTCTCTTTCTCAGATAGAAGCTGAGTACTATATTTTACTCAATTCTGATGTAGAAGTAACACCGGATTGGGATGTTCCCCTTATAAGAATTCTCGACACAAGAAAAGATGTTGGCGCTGCAATGCCGAAAATGCTTTCGTATTTTAACCATAAAGAATTTGAATATGCCGGAGCTGCCGGCGGCTTTTTAGATAAATATGGATATCCTTTATGCCGTGGAAGAGTGTTTCATACACTCGAAGAAGATCATGGCCAATACGATGGAATTCATGAAGTATTCTGGGCATCGGGAGCCTGCCTCACAGTTCGGGCTTCTCTTTATCATCAGCTCGGCGGTCTGGATGATCTGCTTTTTGCTCATATGGAAGAAATTGACTTTTGCTGGCGTTTACACCACCTTAGCTATAAGGTTCTTGCAACTTCCGAATCGGAAATCTATCATCTCGGAGGAGGAACACTGCCAAAATACAGTCCGCAAAAGTCCTTTCTAAACTTCAGGAATAACCTTATAATTTTATACAAGAATCTTCCCGGGTCGTTATTTAATAAAATTTATTTTATCCGCGTAATTCTGGACCTTGTAGCTGCATTCTACTTTCTTGCCAACTTCAACTTTTCAGGATTCTACATTGTTTTCAAAGCCCATGTTGTCTTTAACTACTATCGATTAACACGCAAAATAACAAGGGTTACAAACCCTCTCCCTAACCCTTATTTAATCAACAAAAACTCTGTATTTCAATACTTTTTAAAAGGGAAAAAACATTTCAGTCAAATTGCCTGATTTTAATAAAAAATAACTGATTACTTTTTTACTGTTTTTGGATTAATAGCTAAAACAAGTTAGTTATGACTAAAAGTGTCCTATTATCCGAAAGAGAAACCATAGAAAAGCTGGAAAATAAAATTCAGGAACTAGAGAAAACCAACCTCCGTTTACAGGAATACTTTGCTAAATTCTCGGAAATCAAAGATCACGAATGTATAAGTCCTTTTGCGGGCGATCATTCCTTCAAAAATTCACTTAAATTCACCATTGACCTGAAACTTAACAAGGTAGTTTGGGTAAATACAAAAAAGAACACTTTCAGGTTTAAACATGAGAAATTTTTCCTTATGGATATTGAACCGTTGACCAACAAACTTTTTGCACAAATTGACCGAAAGCGATTTTTAGAGTTAATAAACAAATCCAGACAGGAGAATGAATTCCATATACAAACATTAATAAGAATAAACAATCAAAATAAAAGCACTGAATGGGGATTTGCTATGTTCGAGAAAACATGCTACAAATTACCCAGCGATCAATATTTACAGGTTGAGATTATTAAACTTGAAGAAAGTTCTGACATAGCTGACTTGTTTGGCGAATTTACAAAGAAGATTGAACGGGCAGATCATTATCAGAAAATTGAAACATTGACCCAACGTCAACGGGAAATCCTTGGTTTTTTGGGAAAAGGGCTTACCAGCAAAGAAATTGCCGATAAACTTAGAATAAGTTTTCATACTGTTGAAGCCCACAGAAAAATAATTGCCAAAAAAACACAGACAAAAAAAAGAGCCGCACTGATTTGTTTAGCTGCCGAGGTTGGAATCTTAAGATAAAAACCCCTTTTTTAGGGTATAGATTTTAAGGATTTAAGTTTTAAAATTGAACTTTCATAAAAAATAGAAAATCAAAGTATAGGAAATTTGAAAAGAAAGTTTAATTTGGAGTCAGATTTTTGTACCGGAAAAGTTTAGATTGAATGAAATATCAATGGACAAGCAAAAATATATTGTTTGCTGAAGACGATGAGGCAAGCTCGGTATATTTGTCCGAGTTACTAAAAATTAACGGAGCAACCGTTACTAACTGTTCAAGTGGATTGAAAGCAGTTTCTATCTGCATGGAGAATCCTTCCATAGATCTTGTTTTAATGGACATGCGTTTACCAGAACTTGACGGTTACGAAGCTACCAGAATGATAAAAAATTTACGGCCCGACCTCCCCGTAATCGCTGTAACAGCCTGTGCCATGCTGGAGGACCGGCGCAGATGTAAAATAGCAGGTTGCGATGGATATTTATCCAAACCTGTGATGCCTAAAGAATTTTTACCGATGGTTCAATCCTTTTTGTTCCCCGAAAAAATTAAAAGTTATTCCGAGATTTAGCTTATAAAACTTCGGCTATCTTTTCCAGTTTAATTCCTCTGGATCCCTTTAACAAGAACAAAAAACCCTCAGGATTCGTTTTTTGAAACCAGTTTCTTGCTTCTTCAGAAGAGATGAATGACTTATACTCGTTCTTATTCACCAGGCCCTCAAAAACGGGCCCCACAAATACTGCCATTGCCGGCTTGAGCGCTTCTACCTGACTAATAATTTTTTTATGCTCTGCTTCAGCTTCATCTCCTAACTCGAGCATATCTCCTAAAATAACAGCCTTTTTTGGGTGCTGCATTTTGGAAAAGTTCTCAAGAGCAACTTCCATGCTGCTTGGATTAGCATTATAATAATCCATTAACAAACTATTCTTTGCAGTACTTTTTATCTGGCTTCGCTGATTCGATGGTTCATAACTTTCTAATGCTGCTTTTATATTATTGAATGAGACATCGAAATACATACCTATGCAAACAGCAGCGAGGGCATTTTCAAGATTATACCTCCCTGCCATCTTTGTTCTGACAACTCCCTCATTAGCAACACTAAACTCTAGAAAAGGATCTGAATTTATTATCTCACCAATGCACTGAGAACCTTCCGAACTACCATATAATATTTTATTGACATTCTTCCCGGCCAACAGAGATCTTAATATTTCGTTTCCTCCATTTGTAAAAACGACACCCCCATTATTAATAAGATGTGTATACAATTCATTCTTGGTTCTTTTAACACCCTCGAAACCGCCAAAACCTTCCAGGTGAGCTTTACCGATGTTTGTAATGATACCATGGGTGGGCATTGCAATATTACAAAGGAACTCAATTTCGCCGGGATGATTGGCTCCCATTTCAATAATTGCAATTTCAGTATTTCTGTTTACCCGCAATAAAGTTAGAGGTACTCCGATGTGATTATTAAGATTACCTTCGGTGTAAAGAACATTATATTTGGCTCCGAGAGCTTTGGCTATTAACTCTTTGGTGGTTGTTTTACCATTTGTACCTGTAATTCCTATAAAAGGAATATTAAACTGCTTGCGATGAAACCGCGCTAAACTTTGCAAAGACTTTAAACAATCATCTACCAGAATAAATTTACTGTTCTTTGCAAACTCTGCTTTATCAACAACGGCGAAAGAACATCCCTTGTTCAGGGCATCCTGGGCAAAAGCATTCCCATCAAAATTATCCCCGCTCAGTGCAAAAAACATATTCCCTTCTGATACTTTGCGGGTATCGGTGGTTATCCCGGTTGAACCAAGGAATAATTTATATAAGTCTTGTGTTTCCATATCAGTAACAAAAAAAGGGGCTATACGCCCCTTTGTGTTTATCCGGATTCAAAATTATTTTTTCTTACTAACACCTCTTGGAGAACCTACGCGGGTCATAGCACAACGGAAACCGAGGTCGTCGCGTGACTGATCCTGCTGGAGGAAACGGCGTGTGCCGGGGCTTAACCAGTAAGCTCTGTCCTTCCATGAACCACCTTTATAAACTCTTACGTTATCGTTGATCAGAGAACTTACATCACCTGACTTTTGAGCATACATTCTGTTTGAGCCGGGAGCTTTTTCTCCTTCGGTATTGGTATAATCAGTGCTTGAAGCCCAGTCGCCATCACCAAAGTTTCTATAATCTGACTTCTTAATGTCTCTCCATTTTTCAGTTGCTTCAGCTTCAGTAATAGCTCTCTTGCGCAAACGGCCAAGACTGTCTTTCTGAGCTACATTACCTTCTTCGTCTCTCTCAAGTGTTTCAAACTGGTTACCACGGAAAGGACGGAATTCATTAAAGTCTTCGAGAGAAAGTGGACGATAAACATCGAGACACCATTCGTTTACGTTACCAGCCATATTATAGAGACCATAATCATTTGGCCAGTACGACATAACAGGAACGGTAATACTACCAGCATCGTTCAGAGCTCCTGCAACACCCATGTTATCACCACGACCACGGATAAAGTTGGCTCTCATATCACCACGATATTTCTTGTCGTCGTTACGAACATTGTGACCATTCCATGGATAAATTCTTCTTTCGAATATTCTTTCGTCATATGAATTACCTACAAGTCCAAGAGCGGCATATTCCCATTCAGCTTCGGTTGGGAGACGATATTTTGGTAACAATAATCCGTCTTCCATCTTAACTTTTCTTTCTTCCTGATCAGGATTTAAACTTGGCAGGTTTTGTTTAACCAAACCTTCATACTGTCCTGCAAGATATGCATCGGTATTAAAGTTTTCCTGTCCTTTTTGATTTGGATCAACATCAAGGATACCTTCACGGATGAGAATATTTTCGTTTACACGGTCGGTACGCCATGTGCAATAATCGTTAGCCTGTAACCAGTTAACCCCAACAACTGGATAATCGTTATAGGATGGGTGACGGAAATAGTATTCAACATAAGGCTCATTGTAGGCAAGTTTTTTTCTCCATACAAGCGTATCAGGCAAAGCATTTTTGTATACTTCGGGATAGTCGGAGAAAATTCTTGACAGCCAGTATAAATACTCCCGGTAATCAACATTGGTAATTTCGGTTTCGTCCATGTAAAATGATTCCACAGTTACCCTGCGAGGTACATTGTTCCAATCATAGGTAAGATCTTGTTCCACTCTACCCATTGTAAAAGAACCACCTTCCACAAAAACGAGGCCAGGTCCTGTTTCTTGTTCTACAGCCTGTTTAACTTCGAATCCACCGTTGTCGGGATCGTTATAGTTCCAACCGGTAGTTGAAGATACTCCCTTCCCCTTTCCTCCAAAAATACAGGAGCTTACCAGAACGACCAAGGCAGCAAATAATGTGAAATTCACTAATTTCCTATTCATAACTGTTGAGGTTTTTTTATTTTCTAATATACAAATAATTTGAATTCAATTTACTAGCTTTTCCCGAATTATCAAAATTTTGGGCATTTAACTTGTCTCATTTTTTTTCGTTCATTATACTTAAAATCCATTTGAAATGTTACCTCATGTGCCCCATAATTTATCACATTTTTCGAAAAATTAATCAGCCGCAAATCGTAACTGTATACAACCGTGAAATTTGAAACTCTTGTTCCGACCAGTAAAATTAACGATTCCATGTTAAAATTGTTATCACTGCGAAACCAGAGTCCTACAATAAACGGATTATATTCAAAATTACTACCCGCTGAAATGTAGTTATAACGGGATTGTTGCTGATATATTATTCCTGGTTTGTAAATCATTTCCTTATCGGTAAATTTTCCTACATATTTTTTAAACTGGGTAACATATTGAAATGTAAAGCGCATGGGTAACCGGATAGCAGTTTCGTTTAATGAAATATTCGGCCGGTTAAGATGGTGAACAGCAAATGACAACCAATGCCTTTCCTTCAAATAGGAATAAACTCCGAAACCGAAATCGGGATACCACTTTGATTCTCCTGGAATAACCTCAGGATCATTCCAGGTATCGTAAGGAGATTGAGAAATACTTGTTGTGCTTCGGGCTTTTTGATAAACCGAGGCCGACAAACCGAAAGAGACATTCATATCTTTACTAACCTCGGTCTGATAATTGTAATTTAAATCAAAACCGGTAACATTAAAGGTAGAATTACCAATAGCATCGCGCAAAACAGAAAACCCAAGACCACTTTTTATACTTGCGATACTTTGATCGTACGTAAGATAATATGTAGTAAAAGCATTGTTCATTCCCGGCCACTGATTCCTATACCCGCCCATAACACGGGCTCCGTCAGTAGTTCCCGCGTAAGCCGGATTATGGTATAACTGCTTGAACATAAACTGCGAAAACATTGGATCCTGAGCGCCGCTATTAAAACACAGGCCTAAAAGCACCGTAACTGCCACCATTTTGGGGCTTAAGCTAATTTTAAGAGGCCTAATAATGAACATTGCAGATATAAGTAGACTTAAATATTTTAATAACGTCAGTTTTCATGTTTGTATTGTAAATCTCTTTTTGTATGCTTGTATAATATTAAGAACTTTGTTCACGTTTTAACAGTTTAATAAAATCACATCATTCAAATATTATGAGATTTTCCCCAAAAATACCATTTCTCATATTATTAATAGTCAATTCTTTTATTTCTTTCGCTTTTTCTTCCGACACCTTAAAATATACCCTAAACTGGCTTCCTCCTGCACCTTCCTGGATCCCTTCCGATTCCGGTAAAGGCAGGTTTCTTCTTAACTTTGAAGATGCCCGGTATAACATTAATGGTATCCCATCATTCATTTCTACCCTTCCTGTTGATGATAATTGTTCGGAAGTCGAACTTCAATCACTTTCCATAACCTACGACACTGTCATTTATTCCGGAAACATTTCAAACCAGAACGACTACCCTGAAGAGTTCACCTTTTCGGCAAATATCCTTCAGGCAGAGAAAAAAAATCTTGTCCAAATATCAGTTATTCCCGTAATTCGAAAAAAAGACAAGCTCATTTTGATCAAAGGATTTTCATTCAAGCTTTCTCAAGTAAAACATTTTTCAACCAAAAAAAGTTATGCTGAACGCTGGAAATCTTCGTCGGTATTGAGTAGCGGAACGTGGAAAAAAATTACGGTACCCCAAACAGGTATTTATAGGATTACTTTTGCTGAAATTAAAAGTCTTGGCTTCGCAAATCCTGCCGATATCAGAATATTCGGCAATGGAGGACATTTACTTCCGGAACGATTTAACGGAACAACGAATGATGACCTCAATGAAATACCTTTGTTCCTTTACAAAGGTGCCGATGGTATTTTTAATGATGGAGATTATATACTTTTCTATGCTACAGGTCCGGTTCACTGGGAGTACAACCCTCTAAACAAGAGGTTTGTACACACAAAGCATCCATTTACCGACAAGATATTCTACTTTATCACATCCGGTTCAAATGGAGCAAGGATTGCAGATGCCACTCCAGTTGAGCAGCCAGAAGAATTAAATATCAATTCATTTGTGGACTACAGCGTACACGAAGAGAATCTTTATAACCTGATCCGGTCAGGAAGAAACTGGTATGGGGAAAAATTTGAAATGCAGGCAAGTAAGACATTCAGCTTTGCATTTCCTGATCCCGTTGAAAACAGCAATTTTACGCTTGAGGCAGAGATACTGGCACGTTCGGGAAACAACACCAGCTTTGCAGTGCGTTATAACAATCAAACAATTGCGACCCAAACAATGGGTAGAGTTTATATCAATGACGAAACTTCAAACTATGCAGATATCAGAACGCTTGTTGCAAAAGGGGCTATTGCCTCCAAAGATGTGAACATTGTGATGGGTTTTGATAACCAGGGCGACAATTCAGCCCAGGGTTGGTTAAGTTATATGAGAATTAATGCAAAAAGAAAACTCAAGTATAACAATACACAATTGTTTTTCAGGGATACCACTGCTCTGTTTCAGTCCAGAACAGCGTTGTACACAATTGATAATGCTTCGTCCGACCTGCTTTTATGGGATGTATCCAATATTAATAAAGTAAAAAGCATCAAGTACAATCTTTCAGGTCAGCAGATTTCATTTAAATCCCAAACTGACACGCTCAGGGACTTTGTTTTGTTTTCTCCTTCAAAAGCTCTTACTCCTGATTTTTTAAAAGAAGAAGAGAATACCGTTGCAAATCAAAACCTGCATTCTTTATCAAATATTCAAATGGTTATCATTGCGCATCCCTCATTTCTGGCCGAGGCAGAAGAACTCGCAGATATTCACAGGAACAACGACCATTTGACTGTCGTCACCGTTACGCCAAATCAAGTTTATAACGAATTCTCTTCGGGAAATCCTGATCCTGCAGCCTACCGCAATTTCATGAAAATGCTCTACGACAAAGCTGTAAATCCTGACGAAACGCCCAAATACCTTTTGCTTTTCGGAGATGGTTCTTACAAAAACTTCAACACTGCGGATTCAAAAGAAAGTAATACAGACTTTATCTTAACTTATCAGTCGGCAAATTCTTTGAGGCCTGTCAGCTCTTATGTTTCCGACGACTATTTCGGATTGCTTGACGATAGCGAAACAATCGAAATGGGATTGTTAGACATAGGCACCGGCAGGTTCCCGGTTACTACAACTCAGCAGGCAAAAGCTGTTTTGAACAAAATAAAAAAGTACATCTCAACCAATGCTGCCGGAAACTGGCGTAACGATATCTGCTTCATAGCCGACGATGAGGACGGAAATATCCATATGTCGCAGGCTGACCAGATTTCAACCTATTTAAACACCAATTTCCCTTTTTTCAACATCAAAAAGATTTATTCCGATTCTTACCCACAGGTAACAACTTCGGCAGGTCCACGCTACCCGGATGTAAATAAAGCAATTGAAAATACACTGAAACAGGGCGTCCTGATAATGAATTACACCGGCCATGGAGGCGAAGACGGTCTGGCTCATGAACAGATTTTGCGTCAGGCAGAAGTGAAAAGCTGGAACAATAGCATATACCCTTTATTTGTAACAGCAACCTGCGAATTCAGCCGTTTCGACGACTATAAAAGAACAACTGCAGGCGAGGATGTTCTGCTTAACGAAAACGGAGGAGGAATTGCACTCTTAACAACCACCAGACTTGTTTACAGTGGTCCCAACTTTATTCTTAACCAGGAATTTTACCGCAACTTTGCCGAAAAAGACAACCAAGGAAATTCATTACGACTGGGGGATATTTTAAAAAGAACCAAAAACTCATCAGGAAATGACATTAATAAACTTTGCTTCACCCTGCTCGGAGATCCGGCTCTGCAACTTGCCTCACCAAAGATGAACATAAAAACAACCCACATCAACTCAAAAGATATCAATGCAGGCTCAGATACATTAAAAGCCTATAAAGAAATTACTGTTAACGGATTGGTAACAGATCCGGCAGGAAACATATCATCCGAATTTAATGGCATCATTTACCCTTCGCTATTCGACAAAAAACAATCAGTAAAAACCCTGAATAACGACAACGGATCGCCCTTTACCTACGAACAACAGGAGAGTTTGCTGTATAAAGGGAAAGCTACTGTTAAAAATGGTGCTTTTGAGTTCTCATTTGTGGTACCCCGCGAAATTGCATACAATTACGGAAACGGGCGATTATCATATTACGCAGCCGACAATAATATTATGGATGCAACAGGTTACTTCAATAATTTCATTATAGGAGGAATTTCTTCAGAAACCAATATGGATAAGGATGGCCCTGAGATAAATTTATTCCTGAACGATAAAACATTCAAAAACGGAGGAATAGCCAATCAGTTCCCAACATTATTGGCTGACCTGAACGACGAACATGGTATCAACATTTCCGGTTCAGGTATTGGTCATAACATTATAGGAATATTAGACAACAATACATCCAACGCAATTGTACTTAACAATTACTTTGAATCGGAAATTGATAATTATAAAAAAGGATCCATAACTTATAACCTGCCAAAATTAAATCCGGGAAAACACACTTTAAGCCTGAAAGCATGGGATATTTTCAATAACTCCACCATTGCCGAAATTGCTTTTGTAGTTACCGACTCTGCCAGGCTCGAAATAAAAAACCTCCGGAATTACCCTAATCCTTTCTCTGGCACCACAACTTTCAGCTTTGAGCACAATCAGCCAGGCAAAACCCTTCAGGGAGAATTACAGATTTACAGCATTACTGGTAATCTCATCAACAGTGAAAAAGTCACCATCCATAGCGATGGATTCACATCCGGGCCAATACTTTGGGACGGAAGCAATTCATTTTACAAAAAACCCGAAAAAGGCATATACATATATCGCTTTATTTTCCGTTATAATGGTGATGAATTAATTTCGGAGTCCAAAAAGATGATAGTGAGTGAATAGAACTAATTCCTATATTTGCACAAAAATTCAACAAGATGATCAAAACTAACAGGCTTGCCATAGTCGTCCTTTTCGTTATTTTCACTTTAAAAGCAGTTGCGCAGCCAATTAATCCTGGTCAACTGGGAGGTAAAGAATTCGATTTAGGCAAATATCCAAATCCGGTTGAAAGCGCCGTACCATTCCTCACCATTGCTCCCGACTCAAGATCGGGTGGTATGGGCGATGTAGGTGCCGCCACTTCTCCCGACATCAACTCTATGCACTGGAACCCTGCAAAATATGCATTTATAGAAAACGAAGGAGGAGTTTGCATTTCATATTCACCCTGGTTAAGAAATCTTGTGGGAGATATCGACCTTGCTTACCTTTCGGCATACAAGAGAATAGACCGCCAGCAGGTTATTGCTGCGTCTTTACTCTATTTTTCTTTAGGCGAAATAGATTTTACTGACGATAACGGCCAGTTGATCCGTCCGGGAAAACCCAACGAATTCGCCATTGATGTAGCATATTCACGAATCTTTGGCGAGCATTTCAGCGGAGGTATAGCCTTTCGTTACATCCGCTCCGATCTTTCAACAGGTCTGAGTGTAAACAATATCGACACTAAAGCAGGGCAGGCTTTTGCTGCAGACGCATCAGTATACTACAACACCAAACTTAGTTTAGGCGACAAAGATTCAAAGCTGGCCTTTGGATTGAATATTTCAAACATTGGCAATAAAATTTCTTATACCAGCGACCTCGACAAAGATTTTATTCCTATCAACCTCCGGCTTGGAGGTGCTTTTACATACGATTTCGACTCCTACAATTCCATAACTGTTGCAGCCGACATCAACAAACTTCTTGTCCCCACCCGTCCATACTACTGGCAAAAAGCTGACGGATCGGACTCAACAGATGCCAATGGCAATCGCATAGTTAAATATGGTAAGGATCCCGATGTTCCGGTAGTTAAAGGTATTTTTCAATCTTTTTACGATTCGCCCGATGGATTTAGCGAAGAACTTAAAGAAATCACCTATTCCTTTGGACTGGAATATTGGTACAGAAAACAATTTGCA
>JAJYAG010000128.1 GCA_021779665.1 Bacteroidota bacterium
GCGACATTCCTCATCCTTCCAGACCCAGCGATGCAGAACTATTGCTGCTCTTTTCTAAACAGGCGCGCTCATTGTCTCATGCTGAAGAGAGAGGCTTTCCGTTGAAAGAACTCCCCACAAGGAACGGGCTACGGTATTTCAGACTTTTTTATGCCGATGCTGTTGAATTTATCCGCCGCAAGGATTATTACCAGAACTGGGAAATAGAGCTGCAGGAGGAATACGGATACTTTACTCAAAAAGAGTTTGAAGATATTTTCGCAAGTCTTGGTTTGCGCACCATAGTTTCTCATCCTGTCTATAACCCATGGATTATAAGAAACCGGTACCGCGGACAGGTGTCTCTTTTCAATCTGAATAACGAACCCATAGGATTTCCGCCGACAAATTATCTGATTGCCGGAGAAAAGGTTACAGGCCGAGGAACTCGTCTGCATCTTGTTCGTCATTTACCTGAAAAAGAAAGTCCTTTTCTGGGATTCAGTTCCTGGCTGGATGCAACGGCCCGGAAGACCTACGATGTTGTGCAGCGGCCCCATTCAGTCGTTGACATCATAACGTATTTTGTTGAAAATGGCAATGTGCAGGTACTCGCCAAGCACGGTTATCCCAGACCCATTGCCACTGTTGAAACCGATAGTCCAATAATTGATGGAAAACATTACAGCGGTTATATTATTGAGGGTTTGACTGCATCAAATGGCAATTCCCCTGATAAAATTATGGAAGAAAGAACGGGAATCTCCTCCTCCGACGTTGAAGAAGTTCAGAAATCGCTTGAATTTTTCACCTCACCCGGAGGAATTGACGAAAAAGTAGAATCGGTTCTGGTGAAGATAAATCCCGGCAGTATGGATAAAATATCGCCACGGATCAATATTTCAGGCTTTGCACATTCAGGTTCAGTACGGCCTTATGATGCCATTCAGTTGCTAAAAACAGCCCAGACAGGTGCTTTGGCCGAAGCGCGGTTAGAGTTGAATATTTATAATCTGATAAGAAGACTTGGCATGGATTTACCCCCATGGTTGGGCGAAAAGATCGAAATCGAAAACCAGGCATTATCTGAAACTACCTTATTGAAAGACTTGCTGGAAGTTAACGAAAAAAGGTTCGTTTCAACGAATGAGTCTGCCGGTTACTTAAGAAAATTCAGGGCTAAGTTTACTGAAGCAGGGGTGTTGGATAGTTCCGGTATTCTCGAATTTGTTGCACCACAGCATACTAGCATTAACACATTGGTGACACTGCCGGTAACAAAGTATAAAGGAGAAATTTTTATCGGGCTTGAATGCCGTCACTTACCGGTACCCCAGCTCCATACCGGAAACAGTTTTATCCCGGTAGCTCCGGCACGCAGGCTCTCCAAGGATATTGTCTCGTTCAACGACCTCGAAAATTTTATCCTTTACAATGATATCAGCGGAAACAAAGTTAAATCCTTCTCCCGGCTGGGAGAAAAATTCTTCCCCAGCATTGGAGTGACTCCCGAGCAGGTTTATCCTTATGTGGTTACCCTGGAATCTATAAATAACGAGCTAAAATGGGTAAACCTGAAAGAAGTTTATAGCAATCTGGAATTGATAAGAGACGGGCACTTGCTGATATGTGCGGTTAGGTTGGTACATGCAATTGGGTAGGATTTTTAGGTGTTTTCCTGTTGAACAAAGAAGAGTTCTTTTGCATTAAAAGCTAATGTTCAGTAATTTTTGCTGTGATATAATTCTCAGGAGTCATCACTCCAATTTTACTCTTTTTAAAGTCTTTAATATTCCTGGTCAATATCACTTTAATATCTCCTTGATGAATTGCAGCAAAATTCTGCATAGCATCTTCAAAATCATTAAAATCAGAAGATAATGCCGCCATTACAACTTGTTTATCCATTTGAATCACATCGACAATAGAGAGTAATTGTGTCAGTTTTTCAATAACTTTTTCGCGTTTTGCCGTTTGTCTGAGCAAATAGTAAACATTACTGCAAATTACAGGTGAAATAAAACCCTCTATCTCTTTCTTTTCACACCAGGAAATTATGGTTGCTGCAAAATCTGAAAATGGTTGGCGGTCAAAGAAAAAGTCCAAAATTACATCGGTATCAATCAATACCTTATCCATTATTTCAAATATTTCTGGGTTAACCGGTTTTTCAATTGTTTTTTATAATCAAAATCAGATGGCTTTTTAAAAGAGCCTTTTAATGATTTGGTGAGAGAGGCAGTTTCTGTTTCAAAATTTGTTTTTTCTTCTACAACAACTTTTAAATAATTTTCAATGATATCAGAAAGGCTGCGATTATTATTTTTGGCATACTTTTTTGCCTTCTCTATAACATTCTGTTCTAGTGTCAAAGTTAATTTCGTTACCATAACACGTGTGTTTTTTAAATAATTTATACGTGCAAATTTAATAAATTATTGTTGCAAACTTAGTCTGTTTCAATAAAAATATTCTCAATCCGTTATAATCATAGTATAATGATATTCAAATCTCAATGACAATTTGGCCGCATAAGTTCAGTGATATTTCTTTTAAAATAATGAAGATTGCTTTGGTGGGTTTTATTATTATTTTTTTCACCCAATGCTCCAAAGATAACAATGGCAATTCCGTCGAAGTCATCAATCCGCTGGCAAACCCACACGCGGGACCACCGGCGGGCAACCCTGATGGTAAATATCCCATACCTGTGGAAGCTGCACCAATTGATGTGTCCACACCTGATCGGGTTGTTGGGAACGGCACTCCCGAAAGCTGCACTTGCCAGGCTTTTGTGGATGCAGTAGCCAAAGGTGGCAAAATTGTTTTTAATTGCGGACCAAATCCTCATACCATTTTAATGGATAAGCCAGCCAAAGTTTTTAACGATGCCGGTCCCGACATTGTGATCGACGGTAAAGGACTTATCACCCTGAGCGGTGCAGGGAAAACACGCATCCTATACATGAATACTTGTGATCAGGCCCAGCATTGGACTACTTCTCACTGCCAAAATCAGGAAACTCCGAGACTCTCCATTCAAAACCTTACATTTGCCGATGGAAACTCGCGTAACGAAAAACAATACACCGGAGGTGGTGCTGTGTGGGTGCGAGGAGGAAGGTTCAAGGCTGTGAATTGCAGGTTTTTTAATAACACCTGCGATAGCCTGGGTCCTGATGTTGGTGGCGGTGCCATCCGTGTTTTCAGTCAATACAACAATTTGCCGGTTTATCTGGTGAACTGCACATTTGGAGGTGCTGAGGGGTATGGCAACTTTGGCTCCAATGGAGGAGCAATAAGCAGCATCGGCGTTTCATGGACCATTATTAACAGTTTGTTTTCGCACAACCGTGCCATTGGTAACGGCGGCAATCCAGCCAAAGGCGGAGCACCCGGAGGTGGGAGCGGGGGTGCAATTTATAACGATGGCAATACTATGACTTTATCTATTCTCGGCTCAAAAATCGAAAAGAACAAAGTCATTCAGCATGGCTCGGCGATTTTTTTCGTTACCAACGACCATTCCGGGAATATCAGGATTAATCAGTCGGTGATTCGCAATAACACAGGAGGATCCTGGTATCCTGTTTATCCTGCCATTTCCATGCATGCCGATACGCGCTGCGAAGTCACAAATTCAGCTATTAATTAGGCCTTTTTCCTCCTGATCTCAAAATGATGGACAACCGGTTGAGCAGCCTTTATAGCTTCGTTCCTTAGAGAATCAGATCGGGTTTTAAACCCGGCTTCAAAAGGTTTGTTTTTGATATACTCACCAAGTTTTAATTTGTAGTAAGGATTATCGTACTTTGCAGTAAACACCGAGTCGAGATATGTTTGCACTGTTGCAAGGTTTTCTTTATCGGGACAGCTTTTGAAATAAGGATTATACTCGATAAATTTCAATCCCCTGAGGTTAGCTTCCAATTTCCAAAGTTCTTCAAGAACTGTGCGCACCTTCAGTGATTGCTGATACTGAGGTGTTTCTCTGATTTCGGCCAGATTTATTCCTTCATCAAGAGCTTTGTGGTTAAAGGTTCCAATAAGAGTATTGTCAATTTTTATTTCGTACTCTCCAGGCTTTAGATTGCTAATCCTGAAATATTCCATATTCAGTTCCTTCATAAAAGGCACCAGATCCAAAGCTTTCTGCTGATTAACTGCCACCGGGAAAGGTAGCGAAAGCTCTTTAACATCGAAGGAAATTACCTCAGCGCTATTTAAGTAATTGTTCATCAGGCAATTACCAAGGTTGGCCTGTAATTTTTTTGTTTTAGCATTGATAATAATTTTCGAAACCAAAGGAGTTAGTTTTTCAGTTTTAAGAAACTGATATGCCATCACAAGATGCCCTGTCGATTCGGGGTGTACCCGGTCCTTGCTTGTTAAGGTTGCCGAAGGATTGGATTTCTGCAGTTCGGTATTCAGATTCGTCATAATTGTCCAGTAATCCACCACAGGTAATTTGTATTTGGCGGCCATAATTTCGATATAATCGGCACATGCTTTTAAGGCATCGTTTACTCCAAAATTATTAAATGCCTGTAACTGCCCGGTTTGATCGTAAATAGATGGTTTCTGAAGGATTACCCTGATATTCTTCGAAAGGAAAACTTCAATAATTTTTTCGAGGTTCTGCTTATAAAGGTCAATAGCTTCCCTGCGCATCCTTAAAGTATCTGCATTTTGGGTAGGCCTTTGTCCGTAAAGGTTTCTGCGAACATCGTTCATGCCGATCATAATCACGGCATGGGTTGGATTGTTAATGAGGATATCGTCGTCCATCCTTTTCAGGATTCCACCTGTAACGTCGCCCGAAATGCCACAGTTAAAGAACGTAATTTGCTCCTGAGGATATCTTGTTAAATGGAAAAGATAAATATTATGATGAAACTCTCCATTGTTGGTAATGCTGTTTCCAACAAAGCATATCCTGTTTCCATTTCTGAAAAACAATGAATCAGTTGGGTTAACTTCCCTTTGGATGCCGCAAGCCCCAAAGGAAAACAAGAGGAATATAAATGTGGTGAAGAGAGCCTTTTTCATTACACACTATTTAGGCTGAAATTTTGATTTCTCCAGTATTCCCTGGTAGTTTTCGTCGGCAAATAGTTGGGGAATTGAAACCTTGTTGTTACGCATATACGAATCGATAATACGGTATCCGACATAAACGGCTGCCCTCCCTGGCGATTCACTGTTGAAAAGTGCAGTAAAAGGCGCCGGATTTATAAGTTTGTTGATGGTCATATAATCGGTCGAGAATACCAGTTTGCGTTCAATCAGAAAGGTCCACATGGGTTCAATGTTTTGTTTGCACCAGTTGAGGTGTTTGGCCGAATACCCAAAAATGATGGTGTCATGTTTTTCGGGAAAAAGCTTTTTCATCATGTAGATAATTTTTCCCTCGTACAAAAGGTTGGTAAGCACGTTTTCGGCCGAATCGTTAAAAAGGAATTCGCTGTAACACCAGCCCCTCAATGCATCAGTCGTAAGGTATTCCTTACTCATAAGCCGGCGCTGATAAAAAGGCAGTTGCAGGTTGTTGTAGTATTCACAATCCTGCCCGAGGTATTTATCCAAACTTATACCCAGCATAGTGTCTGCTGTAATAATTGATTGATTATAACCCGAAATAAGTGTAAATACATGCGGAATGACTTTTTTAGGAAAAATCCCGCGGTATTTTGTAAATGCTTCTTCCAATTCAGTGGTCTGGTTGTTTAAATCAGGGTAAACTTCCATTACCTTTTGGTAAGTTAGGAACATATATCTGTCGGTAATGAAGCTTTTGAGATATTTAGGAAATTCAGGATCGCTTGGTTTCCCGATATTGATGACGCGTCGTGAAGCAAATATGTCGAGAAATGGTCCGTATTTTGATTTGAGGGAGGGTAGTTTCTCGGAAACCGAATCGAAAGGTATCGAAAACAGGTCTTTTTCGAAGCGGCTAACCCTGAGGTGTAAGGTTTCGTCTCTCTCTCCGGCATTTTCGGATGTTGTGCGTGATGAAGTTTTTGCACCATCGGGCCTGCAGGAGTTAATAATTATTACAATGCAAATGAATACCGGGAAACAAAATCTTTTTAACATGGTTACATTTTAAGTATTTATAAAGTCTTATTTTTGTCGCACTGCAAATCTAAAAAACCCGATGAATATGAAAAAGAGAATTATATTATACTTTGTATCAATTTTAGTTTCTTTTCCGATTATTGCCCAGGAGAAGAATTTCAGGTTTGGAATCACTGTTGATCCTGTTATTTCGTGGTTAAACCCCGATGTAAGTTCTGTGGATTCTAAAGGTAACCGCCTTGGTTTTAACATTGGCCTTACGGTCGACAGGTTTTTTGCCCCAAATTATGCTTTCACATCCGGACTTTCAATTCATAATGCAGGAGGAAGTCTGTTGTTTAAGCCAGCCTCTACTATCCGAACCAATCAGGGTACCATTAATCTGCCCGAAAACACCAAAGTAACTTATAAATTGCAGTATCTGCACATTCCTATTGGCATGAAACTGCTGACGAACGAAATAGGATACACTACCTTTTATGGACAGCTTGGTTTGAATGCTATGCTCAACATAAAAGCAACCGGCGTAACGAACCAGGGAGGAATTGACAACGATAACATCAGCAAAGAGATAAACCTTATCAATCTTGGGTACCACTTTGGAGGTGGTATCGAGTACAGCATCGGGGGCAATACCCGCCTTACAACCGGCTTGGTTTATATGAACGGATTTACGGATGTAACAAACCGCGGAGCCGATAAGGTTGTGCTGCAGAACTTACTCATCAAACTTGGAGTTATCTTTTAAACGATAACTTTCAGATTAATAGAAATGAATGATAAATGGAGGTAAGCATGCTTTGTTGATGCTTGTCTCCATTTTTATTGTATAATTTAGGAGGCTAAACAGCAACAAAACCGGATAATGATTTTAATCATTTCGCTCTGAAAAAGAATTTTGGCCCATTTTGACAGCTTTCAGAAATAATTTTTATATTTTTGTATGTTTTTCAACACAAAACAACTCGAATGCTAAATACAGAAGAAGTTTGCAGGGAATTCCTCGAAGATAAAAAATCTATTTTCAGTGTTTTGCAGCCCGAAGAAAAGGAGCTTTTGCGATCGGGACTGACAGCAGCCTTTTATAAAAAAGGAGATTATATTTTCAAAGAAGGAGACAAGCCCGTTAGCCTTATCTGCCTTTCGGAGGGGAAAGTTAAAGTCTTTAAAGAAGGAGTTGGTGGCCGGGAACAAATTGTTCGTATGGCTAAACCAATTGGTTTTATAGGATACCGCGCCCTGTTTGCTGAAGAAAATCATCATGCTTCTGCTGTTGCTATCGAAGATTCCACTGTATGCAGTGTCGATAAAGAGACGCTTTATAAGCTGCTCAGAAAAAGTCCCGATTTAAGTTTAAGTATTATCAAGTCGTTTGCCACAGAACTTGGCTTCTCTTATTTCCGTACGGTAACTTTAACTCAAAAACACATTCGCGGCCGTTTAGCCGAATCGTTATTATTCTTAAAAGACACTTACGGTTTGGAAAAGGACGAAAAGACCATCAAAGTTTATCTCTCGCGCGAAGATATCGCCAACCTCTCGAATATGACAACTTCAAATGCAATACGCACCTTGTCGGCATTCAGCAGCGAAGAAGTTATCTCTATTGACGGGCGTAAGATCAAAATTCTGGATATTGCTAAGCTTGAGAGGATTTCAGATTTAGGATAATCTAATTTCAATCCTATAAGATCATAAAAAAACCGGAGTGAAATTCCGGTTTTTTTATGGGTTGATGAAATCTATAATTTAATAAACTCAACTCTTCGGTTCTGAGCCTTGTTGGCCGGAGTATCGTTGGGTGCAACAGGTTCCGTTTTACCTTTACCGTCGGTTTCGAGCCGTGCGGCATCAACTCCAAATGTTTTTACAAGTTCGTTCTTTACTGCTGCTGCACGGCGTTTCGATAGATCGAGGTTTTTAGCGGCATCACCATCGCCATCGGTATGGCCAACAATTTTAACTTTAACGTCAGGAACTTCATTCAGAATGGCAGCAATGTCCTTCAGGGTTCCATACGATTCGGGTTTTACAACGTCTTTGTTTACATCAAAGTAGATCCCGTAGGACACAAGTTTACCTTCTGTAAGTAATTTGTTGCGTGTATCGGGGGCGGCATTCGTAATTTTAATGTTCGAAATATACGACCCTGCTGAGGCGCCTCTGTATAACTTAAAGCATAAACGGGAAAACTTGCTTCCATCGTAAATATTGGTAGGAATATCCAAAACTTTTCCTCCTTTATGGTAGATCCGAACCCTGCGATTTTGTACCCAAACTATAACATGATTCACTTTTTCCTGCTCAACCAGGTTGTTTGTCGACGACCCCTTCAGCTTCTCCTGCGAACCTTTTTTATAACCTGTTGTCTCCCAAACATTTTTTTCAACTGAAACATGCAGGCCACATATTCCGGGATCGCCGTTTTTATCCATCTCGCTATGACTGGTTTCACCAAAAAAAACGATATCGGCAGCAAACCGGCCTCCATCTTTTTTTGGGATGATATCCATTTCAAGGATGAAGTTTTTAGGGAAATCAATATCATTCATAAACCAATAAGTCCCTTCCTTGCTGTTCAAATTGAACCAGTTGCCCGCTGCAATATTCACCTTGTTTATTTCGCCGGCCACATCGGTAGTCCATAGGGCAGGAAAATCTCCGACAGCATCCTGGGAGAAATCCTCAAATAAAATAACCTTGTCGCCAGGAACAAAATCATAATTCGAATAAGAGGCCAGGGCAGGAGTTTCATCGCCACTTTTTGCCTGATTATCTGTTTTTACAGCCTGGGTATTTTCACTTTTTGAAGTTGTGGTGTTGTCTTTTTTGGCTTCTTCCTTTTTTGGTTCTTCTTTTTTCTCATCTTTTTTAAAAGCATCCTTAATGCCACCTTCAACAGCATCGAGGCCTTTGTTAATAGCCTGGTCGGTGCGACGGTTTGCACGATTGATAGTTTGAGTTTCGACCTTTTTAGGGACATTAATTTTTTGGGCAATTAACGGAAAGGTAAAGACAAGGAAAAGCCCAAGAACTCCGGTTATTCTGATTACCTGTTTCATGGATGTAGATTTTAAGTTATGTGTCTGATGATAAGATGTCCGGACAGATTTCTGCCAGATTTATTTTGTTATTGTTCTGTTATATTGAAATCAGCCGGTATCTCAAATTTTTCAGCCGGCACGGCAACATTTTCCTGAAAGTTTTTCGCTTCCATGGTGGTATGAATTGTACTCAGGTCTACTTCCGATTTGAGCGGCACTCCTTTCCAAACAAGAAATGAGCCTTTCATACTTAAATCTTTATAATCGATGGTGTATTTATCGCATGTTTTGCCGGCAAAATCTTCTGATCCTACCTTTTGAAGATTCATGCGTTTCACCATTTCATCAGTGAGCTCACTAAAATTGATATCGGCATCGCTTGTTGCAAAGGTTTTTGTTTTGGTACCTGTTTTGGTGGTAAGGTCGAGGTTGTACATATAATCATCCTTAGTAATGCTGCGGGTATTCGATTTAATTCCTGCAATTTCCATTGCTATTTCATTTGCCTCTTTGGCTCCGTAATCGTCAAAATAAAGTGTTTGAACAACATTGGTTCCCATGGTTTGGGTTTTGTATTCAACAATGCCCGATTTGATTTCATATTTATGTTTTCCTTTTTTAACTGTAAGTTCGGTTTTTTGCTCCGTCGCCGTTTGCTCTTCTGTTTGAGGTCCTTTTGTTTTGCACGAAAATGTAAAAAATAATAGTGAAATGATGACGAGGAGATTCAATGCTTTCATGATGTTTAAGTTTATGGTTAATGTAGCCAAAAGTACGTTTGTACTGAATTTAGTTCATCCCCTTTTTCGGGTATTTTGAATGTAGGGTATCATTTTGGAGTTAGATGTTTTTAACTAATTTTGTTGATTCAACCTTAACGATCTGGTTTCTATGATTTCCTTAACCGCTGATGAAATAACACTTAGACGACTAACGGTAAACGATGCCAGTGCTATTGCTATGCTGGCTGATAACAGGAAGATCTGGAATAACGTTCGCGACACCATGCCACACCCTTATACCTTGCAGGATGCCTGGAATTTTATTGCCGTGTGCGAAGACGAGGATCCGGTACTTACTTTTGCTATTGAATACACTGGCGAATTTGCCGGTGTGATTGGTCTTGTTAAGCAATACGATGTTTACCGTTTGAATGCAGAACTCGGATTCTGGCTGGGAGAACCTTTCTGGAACAAAGGCATCGCCACCAAAGCAGTTGAGCTTATTGTAAAATATGGGTTCGAAAACCTGGATATCATTCGTATTTATGCTTGTGTGTTTGATTTCAATATAGCATCGAGGCGTGTTTTGGATAAGGCAGGTTTTAAATTCGATGCGTTGTTTAAAAATGCGATCATCAAAAATAATCAGATCGGAAACGAGTGCCGCTATAGCATTTTAAAACCCTGATTTTTTTTCAAAACCTACGCAACTATTGATTTCCCATAGCATCTTACTTCAAAACTTTTAAAAGCAGATGTTATGAAAGCAAAAATAATAACCGGTTTATTGTTAGGAGGCCTTGTGCTTTCCTCGTGTTTGAAAGATGATGGTGATAATTACGGACAAAGCACTCTTACGTTCGAGTTTAATACAGGTACCCATGGATGGACAGGCGATTTCGCCGATTATCCGGTAACCGATTCGGTGTTTTACGAGCTTCAGTTTGCGCATGCTCCGTTACCTTCACCTTTAAATACAGATGTCAAATCGTTAAAGCTCTCGGGAAATAATCACAGCGACGACTTGTTCATGTTTATCAAGCGAAAAGTAACGGGGCTGTTACCCAATACTACCTACGACATTGCTTTCGGCGTTGAGGTTGCCTCAAAAGCACCAACCAATGCCGTTGGTGTTGGTGGAGCACCTGGCGAAAGCGTGGTGATTAAAGTGGGGGCTACAGCCAAAGAACCAAAGAAAGTCGCTGAAGACGGTCACTATGTAATGAATATCGATAAAGCCAATCAGCAGCAGTCGGGTGCCGATATGAAAGTAATCGGAAATGTTGGTGTAAGCGATACTACAACGGTATTTTCCCTGATAAAGCGTACAAGCAATTCTGTACCCATTCAGGCCACAACTAACGAAGATGGTTCTTTGTGGGTGATTATCGGAACCGAATCTGGTTTTGAAGCAACCACAACCCTTTATTTCAGAAGGATAGAAATTTTGTTCCGGTAAGAGCGCTTTAATGGGTCATCAATTTCAGCGCAAGCTGACCTTAAGAGACAGGTTTAAATAATTTTCATAATTTTATGCGAGGCTTGGATTTTTCCACAGCCTCGTTTTTTTATACAGCTATGAAAATAAACACCAACTTTTTGAATAGGCTCAGGTATACACTGTACACGCCTGTGTACGACAGTGTTGCTAAAATATTCAGTTCTTCAAGGAAAAAAGCAATTGGAAATCTTGGGTTGCAAGCCGGTGATAAGGTGCTGCTGATAGGTGCCGGTACCGGTCTCGATCTTGAATATATTCCAAAAGACTGCATTGTAACGGCAACTGATTTAACACCTTCTATGGTTGGAAGGATCAGAAAGCGGAACCAGACACTGGGGCTTACCCTTGAAACTCTTGTAATGGATGGCCAAAAACTCAGTTTACCCGATAATTCATTCGACAAGGTTATTCTTCATCTTATTCTTGCTGTGATTCCCGACCCGGTAGCCTGTTTGCAGGAGGTTGAAAGGGTGCTGGAACCAGGCGGGAAAATCTCCGTTTTCGATAAATTTGTCCCCGGCGAAAGCAAATTGTCATTAACAAGGAGAATGCTGAATCCTCTTACAAACCTCCTGTTCAGCGACATTACCCGCAGGCCTGAACCAATTGTATCCCAAACCGGTTTAAGAATTATTTCGGATACTCCAGCTGACTTTCGTGGAAATTTCCGAATTTTACTTGTAGAAAAACCTGTGATATGAATGTAAAAGATCACTACGAGAACCATCTCGGCAGTTTTTATTCCTGGATGCTTGGCGATTTTGAAACCCGTCAGAAGGAGCAGGAGGATTTTTTTACAAAGAACTGCATTTTCCCAAAATCCAACAAAGTTGCGATGGACCTGGGTGCCGGAAATGGAATTCAGTCAGTTTCGCTGGCTAAGCTTGGTTTCTCAGTGAAGGCAATCGATTTTGCATCGCAGTTTACAAACGAAATTGTTAACCATTCTGCCGGCTTGGATATTGAAGTCCTGAATGGCGATTTTACCGATCAGGTCTACTTTCTTAAATATGCGCCCGAATTAATTGTTTGCATGGGCGACACCATTACCCATCTCGATTCGACGGATCATATCGACCTGCTGCTTAAAAATGCCAGCCGCTATTCCCGGGATAATGCCGTGTTTGTAGTCTCTTTCCGTGATCTGACAAGAGAACTTACCTATGAACAGCGGTTTATACCTGTTCGTGCAGACGATAACAGAATTCTGACCTGTTTCCTGGAATATTTTCACGATTTTGTGAAGGTGACGGATATTTTGCATGAACGAATTAACCATGAATGGGTTCAGAAAGTCAGTTGTTACCGCAAGCTTAGACTGAACACTGAAATGCTCCGTAACTTATTTGCCCGCAATAATTTTCATCTTATGGATGTTGAAATCATCAAAGGGATGAATTATCTTATTTTCAGAAAAAAGTAATGCTACTTTTTACCAGCAAGCCATTTTAAGGAATTCAAAATTAATTTGTTTTGCGCTTCGTTTTCGAATGTAAACGACAGTTCCCTGTTGGTGCCATGTTCGTAGTCTATATCGTTGTGCCCCATGTTTACATATATCATCCTGTACCTGGTATTTGTCCAGACAACCGGATAATATCCCGAATGCCATATTTCGTGAGGTTTAGGTCCGGTTCCTAATGGAAAGCTTGAGGAGTCGATTGAATAGAGAACCGAAATATCAGGATTTTTTCTTAAGTCGTTCTCCCAGCTATACCATTCGTTTGGGCTCGCGGTAAATTTGGCCGGAAGTTTTGCCGTGACCGGATGTTTGGCTTCAGCTCTCAGAATGGCTTTGGTTGGTCTCCAGGTATTCCCCTTGTATTGTCCCGATCCGAGAAACTCATTATGATACCAGTCCCAGTCTTGCTGAAAAGCCGATGGCGTAAGAGCAAATGCTGCAAAGTGAAAGCCAAGCCAGGCACCACCTTTTTTCATGTAATTTTCAAATGCTTTACGCTGTGATGCATCTTCAGGTCGGGAGTCGAGAAACATGACAACCTGGTATTTCGAAAGGAATTCGGGGTTGAGATTGCTCCAGTTGTTGGTTGAGTCATAACTGAAATTATTCTTTTTTGCAGCCAGGGCAAACCATTTATTAGCCTCGTGTACAAAGCTGATGTGCGCCTGGTCGTTTTTGCCGGTATAAAATGCAATAACGTTAAAGTGGGATTTATGCTGAGCGTTTGTGAATATTGGAATAAGCAGGAGAGTGGATAATACAACAGATTTGAAAGAAAATTTTGAAGATAACGCAGGTATCATAAAGGTTTAGTTAAGTTCGTGAGGTGACAAAGTTACGTAAATATGAGTTTCTTCATTATCCAAACGCTGCAGGAATTCGTTGATAATATCGCCTTAGGAGGAAACGGGCATTTTCTGATATTAACATAATGGAACCTCTACAAGGTTCTAAATTCTAAAAGGACTTCCATCTTCTACAATAATGGAACCTCTACAAGGTTCTGGTTCACCCTGTTCTATAATACAGGCATGGATTCATCTTTTTCGAATGCTGTAGGCGTTCCACTTTTGTAGAAAAAGTAAACAATAAGATAATTTGCGGCGCGACACGCTTCTGATACGGAGCGGTTTGCTGATATCGCCGCAGGAGGAAACGGGCATTTTCTGAGGTTAAGCATAATGGAACCTCTACAAGGTTCCTGTACACCAGTTCCTATAGTAAAGACAAGGATTTAATCATTTTTTGAACGCTGTAGGCGTTCCACTTTTGTAGAAAAAGTAAACAATAGGATAGTTTGCGGCGCGAAACGCTTCTGATACGGAGCAGTTTGTTAATATCGCCGCAGGAGGAAACGAGCATTCCCTCAGATTAAACATTAATGGAACCTCTACAAGGTTCTAAATTCTTAAAAGGACTTCCATCTTCTACAATAATGGAACCTCTACAAGGTTCCAGCATACTCAGTTCTTATAGTAAAGACAAGGGTTAAATCATTTTTTGAACGCTGTAGGCGTTCCACTTTTGTAGAAAAAATAAACAATAGGATATTTGGCGGCGCGACATGCTTCTGATACGGAGCCGTTTATTAATATCGCCGCAAGAGGAAACGGACATTTTCTAAGGTTAAATATAATGAACCCTCTACAAGGTTCTGGTACACCCTGTTCTATAATACAGGCATGGATTTATCCTTTTCGAACGCTGTAGGCGTTCCACTTTTGTAGAAAAGTAAACAATAGGATAGTATGCGGCGCGACACGCTTCTGATTCGGAGAGGTATGCTGATATCGCCGCATGAGGAAACAAATGTTTAAAAGAACTCAAACAAAAACTCATCTTTAAATTCAATCTCAAACGCTTTTAGCATAGCCATGTACTCACTTCTGAAATTCAACTTTTTATGATGCTCCTCCTGCCGAAGAATGTAATTATAAACATCATTCACCTGGGATTGACCATAACTGAAAGCCCCAAATCCATCCTGCCATGCAAAAGAGCCTCGAAACCACTTTTGTTGGTTAACCCATAGAGCCGAACTCCTTTTTATATCACGTACCAAATCGGACACCGACATTTTGGGATTTAGGCCGACAAAAATATGAATATGATCCGCTAAACCATTTACGAGAATAGTTTTGTTTTCCAGATTGTTTATTGTTTGTCCAACATATCCAAATAAAGGCTTTAGATGTTCTTTTTGAAAAAGCGATTCTCTGTATTTGGGCGAAAAAATCAGTTGAATGTACAATTGAGAAAAGACTCCTGGCTTCATCGATTTTAAATGATTTGGAAGAATTAATGATCAAATCTATAAAATATAATTGACCTAAAAAGAAATGGGACCCCGATTGAGATCCCATTCATAGTTTAAATTCCTTTTCTTATTTACTTCTTAAACTCAATGGCAAATGTTACCACTTTCCATGCTGGTAAACTGGCTGGTTTGGTAATTACAAGTGCATTATCCTGTTGTTTCCATTTGAGTTTTTCTTTGCTTCCGAGCATTTTAACTGATGCAATTGCCTTGGTGTTAAGCGTGCTTTGTTTGCCCAGCGAAGCAATTTCGACGTTACCTTCGGGAGAATTCATGCAAAAAGCATACAGCGTTTCGCCTTTGGAGGTAAACCGGATATCGTTTGAGGCGTAAGTTCTCACATCTTTCACTCCGCCAAAACGTCCTTTTTCCTGATTGGAAGCTGTGGATGGTCCTTCACCGTAAACTTTCCAGGGGCGTGTTCCATAAATTCCTTCTCCATTGGCGGCAGTCCATGCGGCAATTTCTTCGAGAATAGCCAATACATCGGGTTCCAGATCGCCTTCGGGAGTTTGCACAACGTTGAGGAGCAGGTTGCCATTCTTGCTTACAATGTCCACAAGCATCTGGATAACTTCGGTTCCTGTCATGTATTTCTGGCCGGTGCGGTAATACCAGTCGCCAATGGAGGTGTCGGTCTGCCATGGAAATTCGCTGATGCCTTCATTGGCACCGCGTTCGATATCGCGTACCCAGCGTCCTTTGGAGTCGAGTAGTTTGCAGGTATAAACAGCGTCGAGGTTTCCACGGTTTTTAGTCATGTCCTGGTTATAATAGTATGCCAGCATCTTACGTCCGGTTTCACCAAAAGGTAATTCGCTATCCGAATAGAGCAAATCGGGTTTATACATATCGATAAGTTCTGTTATGCTTTTAAACCAGTTTGCGTAATTTTTGGGATCTTTGGTAAGCCAGGCATTGTCGCCCATTACAGTTGGCGGATGATACAAGTCCTGCAGCTCAGGATTGGCACCGTCGTAGTTTACACCTGCCAAAGGTCCGGTTTTGTCGTAACTGTGACTTGGCTGAAACCATGTATAACTGGCCGCCAGATGTTCCGATACGCCAAAGCGCAAACCTTCTTTTTTAGCTGCCTGTTGCCATAATCCCACAACATCCTTCTTTGGACCCATATTAACGGAGTTCCAGCGGTGAATTTGCGAATTCCATAAAAAGAAATTATCGTGATGCACGGCCATACTCACAAAATAACGGGCACCAACGCGTTTGTAAAGTTTCATGAGTTCTTCGGGGTTCCACCGCTCTGCCTTCCATAAAGGAATGATATCCTTGTAACCGAACTTGGATGGATGACCGTAGTGTTCAACATGGTAAGTATACTCACGGCTTGGTTTCCCTGTAAATTGCTGAGTTGAGCGATCCACAATATCCGATTCGTACATTTTACGTGCATACCAGTCACCCTGGCGCGGCACTGCCTGCGGGCCCCAGTGCGACCAGATCCCGAACTTGGCATCGCGGAACCACTCGGGATAGGTGTATTTCGAAAACGATTCATCTGTGGTGGTGAATGGCTCTTTCGTTTGACTTTTGTTTTCCTGAGATAATGCACCGGCGCTTAATAAAAGCGTCAAAGCAATGGTCATAATTGGCTTTAAAGAGTTTTTCATAATTAAGTAGTTAAGTGTTATGCATGATTTTGAACATCGATGATTAATTTGGAAACCTTGCCCGGATTTTCATTCCAGAACCTGAAAGCTTCCGGGCTTTCTTCAAAGGGGAAAGTTCTGGTAATCATATCAGTATAAGGTTTCTCCCTTAATTCAAACATTTTTATTACTGAAGGAAACACACGCAATGCATTTCTTGATCCGTCAATATCCAGTTCTTTGCTTACAATTAACTGGGTTTTTATTGAAGTTTCCTCCTTTGAATACCCGATGGTCACCACACGCCCGCCAAATGAAACCAGTTCCAGGGCCATATTGAAAGTTGCCGGAGATCCGGCTGCCTCAATGGCAATGTTAACGCCTTCGTTATTGGTAAGTTTCATCAGAGCTTCTTTGGGGTTTTCTTTCGATGGGTTGATGGAAAAACGAGCCCCGAATTTTTCTGCCAGCTGAAGTTTGTTATCATCAAGATCGAGACCGATTACCGTTGCCCCTTTGCGAACTGCAGCCGAGAGGGCTCCCATACCAATGGTTCCGCATCCAAGCAGCAGAACTGTATCAGTTTCGCGCACACCGCCACGGTTGGCAGCATGATAGCCCACACTGAAGGGCTCTATTAAAGCCAGTTCGAGAAGGGAAAGTTTAGAGCTGACATACACTTTTTCTGCAGGGACCGAGATAAAACGTGTGAGAGCCCCGTCGCGCTGTACTCCGAGGGTTTGGTTGAACTCACAGCAGTTAAACCGGCCCTGTCTGCACGACGGACAGGTTCCGCACTGGGTATAGGGCGAAACTGTTACTGCATCGCCTGTCTTGTATGCCGATGAAACCTTGTTTCCTTTTTTGACAATGATACCGCTGATTTCGTGTCCCGGGATGCGAGGGAACGTAACAAAGGGCATTAATCCGCGGTAAGCATTGATATCGCTGCCGCACAGACCAATGTATTTCACTTCAATCAGAATATCTCCCGGACCGACTTCTGGTTCGGCAATATTTACCTTTTCAACTTTATATTTGTCTGTAATCGCAAAAGCTTCCATTTTCATGTCTTAGATGAATTTATTATAAACTTAGGTGTGTAAAAGATCTGAAGACTTCGACTACGCTCAGTCTGACGAAGAATAATCGCTCAGTCTGACGATGGATAATCCGGTTTTGTCATATTGAGCGGAGTCGAAATATGACTGATAATCGACTTTTCACACAGCCTCGTACCTCAATCATTTAAATTGTATATGCTGCAGGCGTTTTCTCCCAAAATCATATTCAGTTCTGCCGGAGATAGTTTTTCAATATAATGCTGCACAATTCCCATCACCGTGCTGTACGATGCCGCCACCGTGCAAACCGGCCAGTCGGAGCCAATCATCACCCGGTTAGGACCAAAATTTTCCAGAACAACTTCCAGGCAGGGAATAAAATCTTCGTGCTTCCAGTTTTTCCAGTCTGCCTCGGTGACCATTCCCGAAAGTTTGCAATGCACATTGGGGAATTTCGCCAGTTTTTCAATGTTTTCCTTCCAGGGATTGAAAAGCTGATTTTTGATATCGGGTTTTGCAATATGGTCGAGAATAAAAGCCTGATCGGGAAACGCTTTCACAAAGTGCAGGGTGTTTGGAAGGTGTTTCGGGAAGATCAGGATGTCGTAGGTAAGACCATAATTGCCCAACTGTTTGATCCCGTTGAGAAAATCGGGACGAAGCATAAAGTTGTCGTCGGGTTCGTCGTGGATCACATGTCGCACCCCAACCAGTTTTTTGTTTGCAGTAAAAAGCTCTAATTGTTTGGGAAGTTCCGGGGAACACAGATCAACCCACCCCACAACACCACGGATGAAGTTATGGTGTGTGGCGAGCTCAAGCAGCCATGAGGTTTCCTCCAACTTTTGCCTCGCCTGAACAGTAATACTGCCGTCAAATCCGGCATTTGTCAGTTCTGGTTTCAGGTCGTCCGGAAAAAAGTTCCGGCGGATAACGCTCATCTGGTCGTTTATCCAGCCAAACTCATTTTCGTTGTAGGTCCAGAAATGTTGATGACTGTCGATTTTCATTTTCTCGGAGTTTATTATTCACCAAACTTGTAAATGCGTTCCATAAGTTGCCATTTTTCGTCGGCTGTGGCGCTGCTGCTGGTCTTCTGAAATCGCGAAACATAAGCTTCCCATTCACTCTGACGGGGCTTTTTTGCAAGTTCGGCCATAGCCTTGTCATGGTCAAAGTCGGGAACCGTGTCCATAATCATAAAGAGCCGCGAACCTGTAATATATATTTCCATATCCAGAATTCCCACTTCGCGCATGCCGCTGGTTATTTCGGGCCACGCATTGCCTTTGGCGTGAACCTGTTTGTAAGCCTTTATGAGTTCAGCATCGTTCTGCAATTCCAGAGTCTTGCAATAGCGCTTAAAAGAGCTGTATTTTTGTTCTTCGGTGTATTCCATAATGTTAATGTGAAGCGTTTAGGCTAACCTGAGTTTCTTCCTGCAGATGAGGAGCTTTTGAGCCGTAAAAGGCAAAATATGCGATATACAGATAGCAAACCAGCGGAACAATCATGGCGAGTGCCATACTTTTAATAGCAATGTATCCCATAATTGGCGTAAATACTGCTCCTCCGATAATTGCCATTACCACCAGCGACGATCCCATTTTGGTATCCTGACCCAGTCCCCTGATACTTAAAGCAAAAATGGTAGGAAACATCAGCGACATAAAGAAACTTGTGAGAAAAACAGCCCATAATCCAGCCCAACCGGGGAAGACAACACTGATG
>JAJYAG010000006.1 GCA_021779665.1 Bacteroidota bacterium
TCATTACTTCATCCACCACAAACTTTATAGCATCCTCGTCCTTACCACTCTTTATGATGCGTACTATTTTACGTTTCAATTTTGGAGAACAATGATTGAGGGTATAAATTAATGGCAGGGTAATTTTCTTATCTTCAATATCGTGCCCGCGGGGTTTTCCAATATCGGAAAGACTGTAATCGAGTAAATCGTCCTTTATCTGAAAGGCAATACCGACTTTTTCGCCAAAAGAATACATTCTGTCCACATACTCCTGGTCCTTAAAGGTCGACGAGGCACCCGCGGCACATGCGGCAGCAAAAAAAGCTGCAGTCTTAGCCCTGATGATTTCGAAATAGATATTTTCGTCGAGGTTTAATTTGAACGATTTGCGTAACTGAAGAATCTCGCCTTCAATTATCTGTCCGATAGCTCCTGCATAAATCTCAAGGATTTTATGATCGTTATTTGTAAGGGTAACCAGTAAAGCATTCAGACTCAGAATGTCGCCGCCCAGAACAGCTGGCTTGCTTCGCCAGAGAGCATTGATGGAAAAATCGCCACGCCGCACCATGGATTCGTCTACAACATCATCGTGGATCAGAGAGGCTGTGTGCAGAAGTTCAACAACCAGCGCTGCACGGTAGCTTTGTTCGGTTACAGCACCACCCAGTTTGGAGCTTAACAGCGCAAACATAGGCCGAATTTGCTTCCCTTTATTTTTGAGAATATAACTAAACATTCCCTGCAAAATGGGAAGAGGTGTTTTTAGCGCATCTGCAAAAAAATCCTCAAAATATGTAAGCTCCGATTTAAGAACCTCCCTGGCTAATAACATAAACAGTTAATCTTCTAGAATCACCCTTCAAATCATTTGATCGCTAAAATAGATGGAATAAATCAGAATAAAAAATTACTTCTGCTTATAGAAATAAAAACTTGCAGGAGTTCAATACCACAATAAATTGAATTTAATCCTTCCGGCGCTTCCATCTTCCCTTACCACTTAAAAATCCCCAACCGCCACTACCTAAAAGGAAACCAAGGGCATACCCAACGCCATTATTATTCTGAGCATACACAGTCACATCGTCGTAAATGAGCATTCCAACCAGGTCGAAAGGCGCTATAAAACCATGCCACAGTCCGCCAAAAAAGCCATAAGTATAGCCTTTCAGACATTGATCAACCGGCTCTTTATCGGCACATGATGAAAACAGAACCACAGCCACGATAAATAAGAATGTAAGTTTAAGAACAGATGCATATTTTTTCATACGAAGGGATTTTGGGGTTCATTGATATTTAAAAACTTATTAAAAGTAATAAAATTTCAGTTCAGCCTTAACAACTACTCTCCGTTTACCCTGCGCATGATTTCAAGGCACATGCGGGAATTATGATAAGGGCACTTCCACTGTCCTACTTTATCGTAAGAGAGAATCGGCTTTGTCTCTTCATCGACCCTGTAAAACCACTCACCATAAATATTGTCAATCTGAAATTTCTTAATAAAATCCCAGAATCCGAAGGCTGCATCAAGATATTTTTTATCATGACTGATTTCGTAAGCATTTACGCAACCGACAACACCTTCCGCCATTGTCCACCATTCGCGTTCGGTTTCGTTTCCCATATCGGGAATATAGTCGGCATAAAGTCCTCCCATAGAATCAACACCCAGCAGTGCTGCATCAGTCATCTTAATTGCAACTTCCTTCACATTTTCAAGCATCTGCGGATTGTCAATTTTCTCTGCTGCTTCCTGCAGCAGCCATGCACCTTCCACATCGTGTCCATAGGAAAGTTTACCCGAAACCACTTTCCAGTCGGTTTCCATAAACATATTAAAATGTCCGGTCTCCTGATTGACAATGTGCTTTAAGAAAACTTCTATCAGATGCTCAATTTTATTGCGAAGTTCAGCATCGGGCCAAATATCATAGAGTGTTGAATATGCTTCGAGTACATGAAGATGGGTGTTCATCGTTTTTTCGACATTCATATCCTTGTCGCTCAGACGCTGGTCGTCAATTATATTCCAGTCGCGCTGAAAAGCTTCGAAATATCCTTTATAATTCTGGTCAAATGCCCGCTCTTCTATCACCTTGTATAGATCTATTGCTGATTTTAAACTATCCTTATTCCCTGAAGCTTTGTAATATTCAGCAAAGCCATACATGGTAAAGGCAAGTGCATAAATCTGCTTATGGGTATCGACAGGTTTACCGGTATAATCGAGCAGCCAGTATACGCCTCCGTATGTCTTATCCACAAAATTATCCTGAATATACTGATATGCCCTTGTAGCAATGGGCTTCAGATCGGGCGACTTAAGCACGTTATAGGCTGCCGAGAAGGTCCAGAGAATGCGGGCATTCAGAACACTGCCCTTGTTAGCAGTAATATCCACAATATTTTCGTTGTTCACACGGCCAAAAAATCCGCCATTCATATTGTCGACAGTATATTTTGTCCAGTAAGGAAGAATATTATTCTCCAGTTCTGTACGCAATTCTTTTTTAAGTTGTAATAAATCCATAATAAGGGTCAATAATTTTGGCAGTTGCTTAAACAACAAAAATAATAAGAAAGAAGATATTTACTGATTCTTTTCGGGAAACAAGCCCAGGATACTTTCCCTGCTGGCACGGCAAATCCCTCTTTCGGTGATCAGGCCTGTGACTAGCCGGGCAGGAGTTACGTCAAAGCCGTAGTTCAGGGCAGGACTGTTTTCGGGTAAAGTATCAACAGTGCGCACCACAGAACCATCACGACCGTCGACAAACCGCACTTCATCAGCACCGCGCTCCTCCACAGGAATCTGTTTTACGCCGTCGGTTAAACTCCAATCGAATGTTGAGGAAGGCAGCGCTACATAAAAAGGCACGTTGTTATCTTGAGCAGCAAGGGCTTTGAGATAGGTTCCAATTTTATTGGCTACATCGCCTGTTACAGTGGTGCGATCACTTCCTACAATCACCATGTCAACCATTCCGTGCTGCATCAGGTGGCCACCTGTATTATCGGCAATTACGGTATGCGGCACTCCGTGCTTCCCAAGTTCCCAGGCGGTTAACCGTGCTCCCTGGTTGCGGGGACGGGTTTCGTCCACCCAAACATGAACGTTAATTCCCCGGTCGTGAGCAAAGTAAATGGGAGCAGTAGCTGTACCGTAATCGATACATGCAAGCCATCCGGCATTGCAGTGGGTAAGGACGTGAACAGTTTCACCCTTTTTAGCACGACTGATTTCCTGTATAAGTTCAACTCCAAACTCGCCAATCTTGCGGCAGTTCTCAAGTTCTTCCGAAATAATTACAAGAGATTCATCCAGGGCAGCCTTAACCTTTTCCTCGTAAGTAAAAGCAGCCTCGGTTTTCTTCAAAACCCTGGTAACACAAAATTCGAGATTAATTGCAGTAGGACGAGAAGATATCAGGTAATCCGCTGCTTTATGAACATCGTTTTTATAAACAGCTGCCAGATACATTCCCAAGGCGCCGGCAGCGCCAATCAGCGGAGCACCGCGGAGATGCATATCACGGATGGCAGTATACATTTCCTCAACGGAAGAAATATCTTCGATTACAAAACGAAATGGCAGAAAGCGCTGATCGATGATCTGAACTACTTTACTATCGTCAGGCTTCAGCCAGATGGTGTGATAAATTTTATCGTCTACCCTCAAGGTTAGGATTGATTAAGCCGGTTTTCGATAATATCGTGAACATGATTCACATCAGCCTGCATCTCTTCCTTGGAAGAAGACTTCAGCTCATAAGGAGGCTGAATGTGCAGGTAAATATGGCCAGGTTTGATGATTCTTGTTCCAGGCCGCATAATATCGAACGCACCTTTGATGGCCACGGGAACAACCGGCAAACCAATTTCCTGAGCAGTTATAAAGGCGCCGCGTTTAAATGCACTCATTTTACCGGTGCGTGTGCGGCTTCCTTCCGGGAAAAACACCACCGAGGTTCCATTTTGAAGATTTTTCTGAGCTATTTTAAGTGTTTCAGCAGCTTTTAAAGGGTTTGAACGGTCCACAGAAATATGTCCCACCAGCTTGCATGCCTGACCCAGAAAAGGGATACGGAAAAGTTCCTTTTTCATCATCCAGCGGATATCCCGACCTAAAAAGCCGTACATGGAATAAATATCGAAAGAGCTGGAGTGGTTAGCCACAAAAACATACGACTGCGACTTCGATAAATACTCCTTGCCGGTAACCGTAACCCGCACAAATGTCAACACACAGGTTCCTGCAGCCCATACCCTTCCCCAAAAACTCCCGGCACGCTGTCCGAATAAAAGAGCAAAAACCATAGCCAGCGTGGCGCCAATCACCATCCACGAAATTGCCAGCGGGAAATATAAAGTATAGAAATAAATGGCAAAAAGAAAATTAGAAACAGACTTCATAGCAGCAAAATTCGAAAAGACAAATATAATAATTTAGGATTTGGGAAGAGTGTGATAGCAAATTTGCCGACGAAAAGGATTTCAATGGAAATGCTGATTGGCATAACAATCTTAAGGGAACACTGTTATAATATTTTAAGGTATTGAATTAGGAAAATATAACCGATAAAGAACTTGATGGACTTCTAATGCTGCAGGACTCTTGGCGTAAAGGCAGCTACACCTGATTTTCATATTTCGTTCGCTATAAAACTCCATCAAAATATCACGTCAACTTGAGTAGCGATGCCACTGAAACAGATGGGCGAAGGAAAACTTTCGCCCATCTGCTTCAAATATTGACCATCTTAAAGGAATATGGTTATTGGTGATATTTAATCATAGTGACTTACTGAAGCTAAAAGCTGATCCGCAAACTTATAAATATCATCTAAACAAGATATTTCTAGCTTGGTTTCATTCTTTTCAGGATCAAAAACGCCCAGGTACTTCTTTCCTCCATTAAACCACAATCTGGCTAATGGTTTGCGATTATTATCATCCAGCAGCACACCAAAATAGGATTTGGTGTCCCTGCCAATAATCCGTGATACTTGAAATTTCTGTCGAAGAACAGACTTGATAATTAAAAAACCTTCCTGCTCTTCTGATGTAGTTTCTATGCCATCTGGTTTTACATCTTGTCCATTCTGAAGAGCTTCAGAAACTTTGGCTGCCTCCATCTGATCAGCAGCTTTTTCCTGATTCAATGCCGTCTTCAAGCGTTCACTGATGATATCGGAAATTAAAATGTTAATTGATTTTTTAACTATTTCAGTAAATTGAGTCATAACACTTTCAGTAGCTCTACCATCGTAAACCTGACTAACGAAAAACTTAACAAAACCAGGCGTGGGAGATTTAAATTCTGAACTCAAAATCTTTTTAATTGAATTTGAATATTTAAGTTCACTTGCCGTATTTACGATATTGTCAATGTCAAAATATGATTTGTGGAATTTTTGAACCTCGACGAGTTCAGTATCCTTAACTTCAGTGATATTAAATTCAAGAAATGGATTTTCATCCATTTTATTCTTTTCAACTAAATCAGTATAAAAACGATAAATTAAACCATTGGTCAATAACCCGAATTTAGCTTTAGTTGTATGAAAATACCTAAAGAGCTGGGAATTATGGGGATCCAAACTTTCTTTATGATGCTTACATTCAATCAGAATAATAGGATTACCATCTTTCATTATTGCATAATCTACCTTTTCTCCTTTTTTAATACCAATATCCGCAATAAATTCCGGGTTCACTTCAAAAGGATTAAAAACATCGTAACCTAATATTTGAATAAAAGGCATAATTAAAGAAGTTTTGGTGGCTTCTTCCGTGTTAATCTGAGGAAGCATTTTTTCAACTTTGGCTGCTAATTGCTGAATTTGGTCTTTAAAATCCATGGTTTTGAGATTAGTTAAAAATTGGAAATCTTAATACCCCAATTTATAATATTTTGAATTAAATAAAAAGGATAGATGATCATTCGTAAAAACCCTTTTTCAAATTAATTCTCGCATTTTGATTGCCTCTTTTGGTGCGTGTTTGTTAAGAAAGGCGCGGATTAAACATCTGCGCCAGTATCTCAACCTAATATCCGGGCTAATGGGTGGTAAGCTTAAAACATAAAAAAAAGAGAATGCCGTAATTTACAACATTCTCTCTTCTTAAATATGGTCTATCGACTAAAAGCTATCGACTATATTACTTCTTCACTCCAAACTTATAGGTTGTAAGCTGGTAATATTTTTCACCCGGGCGTAAAACCACAGTCGGGAAATTTGGCTGATTGGGCGAATTGGGATAATGCTGTGCTTCGAGGCAGAAACCCCAGTTCTTGTTATAAACGGCATTGTTATGTCCGGTAAGTGTTCCGTCGAGGAAGTTGCCGGTATAGAACTGAACGCCTGGTTCGGTTGAATACATCTCAAGAACACGACCTGAAGTGGTATCGGTTACTTCGGCAACCTTGCCATAAGTTCCTTTGGCTTTGGATAAAACAAAGTTATGATCGTAACCGCCAGTCACCTGGGCTATACGTTCACCAACGGTATGAGGGTTTTTGAAATCGAATGCGGTGCCGGCAAGACTTTCAATTTTACCTGTTGGTATAAGTTCGGCGTTAACCGGAGTAATGGAATCAGCATAGATCACAACATTGTGATTCAGGATACTTTCTTTGCCGCCACTAAGGTTGAAATAGCTGTGGTTGGTAAGGTTGATCACAGTGGCTTTATCAGTTTCGGCACTGTAATATATTTTGAGTTCATTCTTATCGTTCAGCACATAAGTAACAGTCGATTTGAGCGTTCCGGGAAAGCCTTCTTCCATATCGGCACTGGTATAAGTAAGCTGCAGGGCAACACTGTCCTTTCCGGGAACTTCAGTAGCTTCCCAGATTTTCTTATCGAAGCCAACCAGACCCCCATGAAGGGTATTCTTTCCGTCGTTGGCAGCCAGCTTAAATTCTTTACCTTCTAGTTTGAATTTAGCTCCGCCAATACGGTTGGCATAACGGCCAACCAAAGCGCCGAAGAATGGATGTTTGGCAGTGTAACCGCCGATGCTGTCGAAACCAAGTACAATGTTTGCAAGGCTGTCATTTTTGTCTTTTGCATTGATGGTAGTTATTATACCACCATAATTGGTGATTTTAACGGTAAGGCCATTTTTATTTTTCAGGGCGTAGAGAGATACATCCTGGTCGCCGGCTTTACCCCAGCTTTCTTTGGTGATGGAGAGACTATCGGGTTTTTGTTCTGTTGCTTCCTGTTTCCCGCTTTTGCAGGAGGTGAAGCCAATTAAAGCAATAATGAAAAGGGTGATCAGTTTGTTCATATAAATCGGGTTTAGATTAAAAAAATAAAGGTATAAAAAACAATTATTGAATTGGGTGCATAATGAATAAAAAGGGAATAGTTTTGTCTCAGGCAAGTCCACAGTCCTCAGACGACAGCCAATACAAACTTTGAAAAACCGGGATCATTGATCAAAGCTTTATTGGCTGTGGACTGATGTCCTCAAATTAGCTACAGGGATCAGGAGGGTGCTAACTGGGAGTCTTTCCTTTAAGCATTTAAAAGAAAATAAAAATTTTACAGGTTAATTCTCTATATTAGCACTAACAAATCTTCTATCGCTAATTAAACCAGGAAAATATGCCCGAGAAAGAGCATTTATTACTACTTAACAAAATAGAAACCAAAACCATTTTCAAAATCAACAGGGGTAGAGATAATGACCAAGCTGAAGAAGAAGAAAAAGTTCCAGAAAATTACCATAACCTGAAAGAAAGATTACGATCTAACCATCGCCTGTTTATTAGGGAAAGAATTTACAGAAGAGAGCAACGATCGCTTCAAGTGCCATTTCATATCGAGTATCTTAAATTAAACTTTTTTCAGGTTATTGATGACCAATGTCAAAATTACTTCAGATCACAGTACGGTTTATTCCCAGTTTCTTTTGAAAACCTTAACCAAACGGTATTTTACTCCATTATTGAGGAAGGACTTTTCAATAATTTTATAACAGACCTGCAAAAATTTTATAATAGCCCTGACAATATAAGTCCTCATATGACAAGCTATTCCCGATTGATTAACATTGAATCGTTTGAATTTCTTACTTCAGAAAGAATTAGGAATAACAACATTGATGGTACTCTGCATTTTGAATTACTTGATGAGGATGGATCTGCGCAGAAATATTATCAAATTTTTAATGCGCTAAGGACCTACCTGTCTGTCAATGCATTAGACTACAACTTTAGATTGGAAGACAAACTTGTTGAAATTAAAAATATTTCAAGAGATGTATTATCGGAAATACTTGACAATTTCGACATTATAAAGAGCACTACCAGTAATTTTCCTTCCCGCAGAGCTCCTGGGTTATACAATGAAGAAAGAAGATTACCTGTCTTCTCCTTTGAACCAGATTTAAATACACCAATTATAGGGATAATTGACACTGGTATACACAGAGGCGGATTACTCCGTCCTATTGTTGTTGATTCAGATTTGGATATTGCAAATCATACCCCAATGTGCTTTTTTGACGACAATGGCCATGGCACCCAAATGGCATTTCTGGCAGCATTTGGTGAAGATTTTTACACGAATTCGAATCATATTAATACCGCCAAGGTGCTTCCCATAAAAATAATGAATAACGGAGAAGACAATTACAGTTTGTTTGATTTAGAAAATGCAATTCGCAAGGCAAATGCCAGAGGTGTTAAAATATTTAATCTCTCAGTAAATTCAAAATTTAACAAATTATATAATGAAAAATACTCCAGCTACGCAATTATTCTTGATAAATTAGCATACGAACTTGACATTCTTATTTTTATATCGACAGGTAATCTCAATTATGAAGACCTTCAAACAATGTCTCAGTATGATATTTTTAACTATCCTAATCATTTTTTCAATCCAAATAACCCGGAATTTAATGAATTCGGGTATGCTTGTTCATTAACTAACATAAAACCTCCAGCTGACTCCCTGAACAATGCTGTTGTTGGTGCTATAGCAGATAATTTTATAACAGCAACAGATTTGACCCCAGATGGTACCCAAGTAGCCTTTTATTCATTAAAATGGCACTTGGACTATACACAGACCATGAATAATGCAACCATAAAAAAGAACCAATCCAACCTTTCACTCTTTAAACCTGATGTGGTATGTCCGGGAGGAGATGCTCTAAATGTTGGAGCAGGATTAGAAGTACTCTCCAATAAACCGGATAACCGGTTTGTTTCTACCTATGGAACCAGTAATGCAGCCCCTTTATGTGCCAACATTGCAGCTCGGATCATTCATAAATATCCTCAGTTAAGTATGCAAAGTGTAAAGGCCTTAATCATTAATTCTGCGGAAAAGCAAAAGCAAATTCAGGGATTTGAGGACCTACTATTTTCATTAAAACAACGATTCGCTAGGAATATTATAAATAAAGAATTTATATCATTAGACGAATTAACTGTTAAAGAAAAAACTAAGTTGAGTCGGGTCTTTAGTGAAAAAAGAATTTCAAATATATTACAAGGGCATGGCCGTCCTAATGTTTACAAGGCATTGAACTCAAATGACAACCTTGTAACATTTGTTATAGAAGAAACCATTACTCCGGGTACCCACATCGCTTTGAAACTTGATATCCCTGATTATCTCAACAGCAACACTAGCCGAAAATCATCACTCTTTAAAATTCGTGCAACATTGTGTTATAAATTTAATCCATTACCGAATAACCATTTGGCCTATTGTCCAGTTCATATTTCGTTTGCAATTAAAAAGAACATTGATAAAAGTATTCAAACATCTTTAGATGTCTTAAGTGACCATGAAAATCCACGAATTGAAGATGGTAATTTTAAAGGCGGGTTAACATGGTCTGACGATTTTTTCCCAATTAATAAAAAGCCGTTTACGAATTGTCAAACAATTGGTTTTAATCTATCTCTCAACGACTTGGAACGCATTGAGAATAGTCTTGCAGTGATTGTTAGGGCTCATTGTAAACAAAATATTGATCCGGCACTGGTTGAATCTTTAAAATCTACAGCCCATCCATTTTCGCTGGCAATAAGTGTAGAAGAAGTTCCTTATCAAAAAGAACAGACGGGACAACTGTACGAAAATATCAAGCTTTGTAATGATGTTGATTTATTAGCTGCATTGGAACAGGAAATAGATTTGGAACTGAACAATTAATATTTTACTTCTTTTCCAAGAGCAGCAGTTTTTTCCAGATATCAACATCGATATACAGCTTTTTATTTGAAGGTAAGGTGTTAAACAGGCCTCGCTTGATGGCTGTAATTAACGTTTTTTGGATAAGGTAAAAAGAAAGGCCACGTGAAAGGTTAATAATTTCACTTAAATCGTTTTCATTTTTAATTTTAAATGGGCTCTTGGACAATGTCTTTTGAATGAGCTCTTTAACTTGAATTTCGTTGGGTAGTCCCAAATTAATTTTAGAATCGAATCGACGTATCAAAGCATCGTCGATCATATCAACCTGATTAGTTGCAGCGATAAGTATATTGTCCTGCGGCAAATAATCGAACAGTTGCAGGATTGTATTAACCACCCTTTTCATTTCACCATGATCCTGGCTATAGTCTCTGATTTTGCCTAACGAATCGAATTCATCCATAAAGATGATGCAGTTTTCAGTTGCAGCATGACGAAAGATCCGGGCAAGGTTTTTACTGGTTTCGCCCAGCTTTGAAGAAACAATGGCCCCCATATTAATTACGATCATCATCTTCTCAAGCTCACCAGCCATAACATAAGAGGCCAACGTTTTTCCGCATCCTGAAGGCCCATAAAACAATAATTTATTGGCAACAGGCAACTCATAATTTTGGAGAACCTGAATTCCCTTGTGCTCTTTAACAAAATACTCCAAATCTTCCTTTACTTCGACTGAACAAATCAGATTTTCGAAAGTATAATCCGAGGTAATTTTTTCAATAATCAATTCGTTGAGGGAGAGATCTTCTTCCCGTAAAAGGTATTTTTGTGACCCTACTTTTGCCAGCCCTTTGGTTTGCTGGGTTTTTAAACCCTCTTTAAGAATAGACTGAAGATGAAGGGCAAAATTGATCTTCTTATTTTTACGGGAATACTCAATCAACTCATTTAAGGCATGCAACAGCTTTTCCTGGTCGTTTTCAAGACCGTATTTAGCAATATCTTTAATATAATCGAACTGGCTCATACCTAAAAAATGTTGTACAAATTAAAACATTTTTCCAATGAATAAGTTAAAATTTTGAGGTAAGTCGATGTAAAACTTTGGCATGGGCGTGAGTAAGAAGAAGGTTTTTTGAATAATGCAGCAGCTATTTACCACCTCCCCCCGCCCTCTCGGAGAGGGAATACCAAATTATCGGCCTTTAGAGCACAAATTAAAACTCAGCTTAGATATTGCAATTGCAAGCGTTACATACTGATGACTATCTACAGGGAGCATATCGCCATATTTGAGTTAGCTAAACACCAGTTTCAAAGCAATTAATATTATTTACTGATTCATAATTGCTGTTCCTTTGGCTTTTTTTGCCGATTGCCTCAAAACCATGGTGTATTCTGAATTATACTCAGGATGACCAACACATTCGAGCACCAATTTAAAGGTATTTTCTTCCAGCGATGGAATTTTGCACCTCACGGTAGGTCCGGCAATATTAACATTGGGTTGTGTTTTGCTGAAATCCCACTTCAAAAGCTCAGCTGAATAATTTCCCGAAACCAGTTTTACCACAATTGTACCACCATCTATTGATTTTGGAAGATCGTTCAACAGCCAGATATCGGCTGTAAACTCCTCCCCTTCCCTCCATTGAAACTTCTTCAGCCTGGCACTTGTACACACAGGCCGGCATGCATTGCTAACGGCATAAAAAGCAGGTTTTGGAATGTCGGGATAATTGATAATACTGTTATTGGCGGCGGTAGGCCAAGGCTCGTTGTAACACCAGTTCAATGCCATAGCGCAATATGGCTTCTGACGGCGGGCTTCCTCAAATATCGCTTTATAACCTTCGCATTGCAGCAACTGACCATTTTTTACAAGTTCTTCGAGACTTTGTGCCTGTCCGAAATAATCGTTTAAAATATCCTCGCAGAGCCAGGTATTGCCCACCCATGCATTGTAAGCATGGTGACTTTCCCAGGATGTACCCGGTTTGGGTGGCCATAATTCCTTCTCGGGAATAATCTTTTTCAGTATCTCGACTGATGACGGACTTGGCATTCCAAATTCGGTATAAGCCGTGAAGTGAGAACGGTTCATATTTGCAAACACTTCTTCTTTGGTTGAAGGATCGCGGAAGACATAATTACCATGTCCCATTCCCATCAGCGGTGAAGTCGGAATAAAAGGTACTTCAGGCGTAAACCGCAAGGTAAGACTGTTTAGCAGTCGCAATGGCAGCGATTGGTCGTCCATTCCCGACCAGCTGTTGAAAAGCTCATTACCGCCGCTCCACAAGGCAAGCGACGGGTGTTCGCGCAGGCGGTTGATAATTGAAGTTGCTTCCTGCTCAAGGATCTGAAGATAATGCGGGTCGTCGGGATAATGGTTGCAGGCCAGCGGAAACTCCTGCCACACGAGGATACCTTTCTCGTCGCACAACTCGAAGAACGATTCTTTATTGACTATGCCTCCGCCCCAAACACGGAAAATATTGAAGTTTGCTTCAACCGCCTGGTCGAGCAGCTTATTGTAGCGCTCACGGGTGATTATTCCGGGAAATATTTCCGGGTTCACCCAATTTGTGCCTTTTACAAATATTTTACGGCCATTCAGCATAAACTGAGCCGGTGGATTGCTGCGCGTTTTTGGAAATCCGGAAGGTTCGCTCCACGCACCTTCGTTCATTACGAGTTGAATTCGGCTAAAGCCAACTTTTCGCGAAATCGTCTGAAGCACGCCCGAATTGTCCGAAATCTCCAGGACAGAAGTATACAGGTAAGGGGTTCCATGATCGTGCGACCACCACAGTTCCGGTTTCGACAATTCTTTATCAATTACGAGCTCATTTCCGTTAAATTTACCCGACGACTGCAGCACTTCGTTTCCCTTGGCATCTTTCAGCTTCCAGGAATAAGCTACATTTTCGAGATTGCGGCCGGAAATGTTAAGCTTGATTTTGGCAGCATCAAATGTTTTCGATAGTTCATAATTCAGCTTCACATCGTTTACAAAAGATGCCGGTTGAATTTCGAGATGTGTCTCGTCCCATATTCCAAGCGGAACAAGCCTCGGATGCCAGTCCCACGCGTAGCTCACAGCGGGTTTGGTAACATTTGCCGCCTGACTACGGTCTACCGGAAACGGAGCCTTTTTAGGTACCGGGTTGACAACAATCCGAAGTTCATTTTTCGATTTGAGTTTATCTGTGAGATCAAGTTTAACCCAGGTAAACATTCCTTCCTGCTCAAAGAGCTTTTCGTCGTTCAAAAAAATCTGGAACTGATAGTCGATTCCGCGGGAAACGAACACCAGTCTCTGGCCAGGTTTTAACTCCGGCTTTGTAAACGAGGTTTTATAGATATAATACTGGTCTTCCATCCAGCCATAATCTTTCCAGTTTTCGGCATAATAATACGGGCCATACTTTTCGGCTTTAGCAATGTCGAGTTGTACAGCTCCCGGAACAGTTGCCGGTATAAACTTCGAAGGGGGTGACGTAAGGTTCTTTGTATAGGCAAGCTCCCATTTCAATTCGGGAAGCACGGTTTGTGACAATAGCAAAGAAACATGACCTATTATCACGGCAAATAAAAACAATCTTTTCATGTAGAGGTTAAGTTAGATATATTGGATTTTTGACGGAATTAATAATTGAACAACGGATTATAGTATGTGGGACTAAAGCCAAAATTACTTCCTGGAGTTCCAAAATATCCACCCTGGCTCATGTGCATCCCTGCACCAACTGATATGTTTTTGGTAAGCTTATAATCCATCCGGAGCGACATCGATTGAATTGAAGGAGTCGAATATGTTCCATAACCCTGCGAACCGCTTAAATCCTTCACAACAGTTCCCGAAATGGTTAATCTGTCGCTCAGAAGGTAATCGGCCGAAGCATAAGCCAGAACTTTGTTAACCGGCTTGGTGCGGAACACTACGCTGGGTTCCTGGTAAAAAGGAAGGTATCGATTATAAGCAATATTGGAATTCACAAACATAACGCCCACATTGAGATTTATCCGTGGCGTAAATCTATATTTAAGGCCGGGAGCAATGTAGGTGGCAGTGCCGCTTCCGAAATCCTTCGAATACATAAAGCTTGTACCCGCCGAAAGATCGAAATCGACCTTCTTTGTAAGCTCCGGTTTCTTTAAAAAAGAAGTTGTATCTATGGTTGTTTTACTGATGTCAATCACAGGGGTTTCGTCCTTCTCCTGAGCAGTAAGGCCCGCAAACACAAGAGTTAGTGTTAGTATGAATAAACTTTTCAACATAATTCCTGAAATTAAGCTTTACAAATTTATAACTTTTTGAAGCAATCAGAACTTTTATAAGCCAGTGTTTTAGTTAAATATTTATAAAAACAGCTACTTTTTGATCAGCTTCTTATGCCGAAACCAGAAATATATAAAAATAGTAACGGCGACCATCAAAAGCAGCACTCCCGGGTACCCCCATTTACTTCTGAGCTCCGGCATAAAATCAAAGTTCATACCATAGATGCCCACTATAAAAGTTAAAGGCATAAAGAACACCGAGAAAATGGTTAAAATTTTCACCACCTCATTTGTTTTTTGTGAAGCAAGGGCAATGTATAAGTTCAAGAGGTTATTGGAATCCTCCATAATCTGATCGTACTGGGTCATCAATTTCAGATGAAGATCGAGCATATCCTGAATAAACGGATTGTTGGGAACTCCCAGATGCGATTTATTGATTACATCAGTTGTAAGGTGAATCACCTTTTTGCACGAAGCCGCTTTCCGTTTCAGAAAATAAAGGCTCTTCTGAACGTTGGGAACATGATCTTTCAGAAATAATTCTTCCTCATAAAAATCAATTTTTGAGGCCAGATCATTTGCCGGACCTTCATACGTGTGCAATGCGTTCCAGAGAATCCTTGTTATAAGTCCTTCGGGTGAGGAGCAGAAGTTAGTTTCCTGGCATTGATCGCGCACAATATGAATAAACGACAAAGGTTGCCGGTGGATGGTAATAATAAATGTGCTGTTGTAAAATATTGCTACTTTACTGGTCAATTCCTGAATGGTATTGGGATTACGCATGCTTTTGGGTGCATAAACCCTTGAAATCAGAAAACGCGTATTGCCAAAAAGTTCGAACTTTGGAAGATGATCTGGTTCCAGGCAATCCCTTACAGTGTATTCATGCAGATTATATTCGCGGGCAATAAGGTTAAGTTCCTCCAGCGAAGGCTGGGTAATGTCAATCCAGGTAAAAGGATGTCCCGAATCGGTCGAGACTAATAATTCTTTCATTCGGAAAGGGTTTGAGACTGATAAAGATATTACTTATTTTACTATCTGAAGGTTGTGTAAAAAGTAAAACATGAAAATACTCCACACGAAGCCTCTTCACAAAAAAACAATCCGGTACCTGCTTTAGCAAACACCGGATTGCAGAAAGACAATATCTTTAAATCAATCTTTTATTCTGTTCAGCGAAAGCGCTTTCAGCAGCCATCCGGGAAGAGATTTTTCCGGATTACGTTTCTGAAGGTCCAGATACCAGCCAAGCTTTTTCAACACCGGGATTTTATGGGTTTCCACAAATTCAATCAACGTGCCGTCGGGGTCTTCGATATACGAAAAATGACCGGCAGCCTCACCCATATCGAAACTATTGCTGCTGTCCACAGTGAAAGGATGTCCCAAAGCTTTGCATTTGTCGCGCAATGCCACCATGCCGTTTATGTCGAAACACAGATGAATAAAGCCTAAATCGCCCCAAAAGCGGTTGCGGAAAATATCGGAAGCTTCGCGGTCGAGTACCTGAAACAGCTCAATCTGACTATCGCCCAAAAGACGGCTAAAAGCCCCGATACGAGATTTGCTGTGATTCAACAAAACCCTCCGGTAACGGTAATTACCACCCGATATACTTCCCAAGTCAGAAAAAACTTCAGTTTTGTCATAAACTTTCTGGTCGTACCCTAAAATTTCGCTGTAAAACTGAACCGACTTATCCATATCGGAAACACCATTCAAAGTTCCGTATACTGCGCCGGTTAGCTGGTTATTTTTGTGAAACCAGGAACCTCCTTCCACTATCTGAAAGTAATTCCCGTATGGATCTTTCAGAAAGAAACTCTGCTTTCCATCAGGTGCAGTGGCAATTCCGGTGATATTCAACCCTTGTGAATGATAGTAATCGTAAGCTTTTTTTACATCGCGGCTTTTTATCTTTACCGCAAAAATTCCGTAGTCGCCAAGCATAATCTCCTTTTTGGGAGCTTCGGGAATACGGTCCTTATACTGCCAGATCTCAAAACCACCGCCGCCCTGCATATTCATGGCCAAAGCAGCGTGACGCCGACGAGGCATCCCGCCCGTATAAGGTAGCATCAGGTTTGCTGTGGCTTCTTCTTCGAAAATCCGAATGTCAACCCCAAAATTCTTCCTGTACCATTTCCAAGCCTCGTGCATATTGGATACGCCAATTCCCACCTGTTGAATTCCACTTATAATAACCCTGCTCATTTTTCTAAGTTTATGATGGCTTTACTTTTGTTACAAGTTTATAAAATAACCAAGGGATATACCGCTTAAAATACACCATAAGTAATTCTTTACCTGCAATATAAACAATTTTCCGTTTCCGTTCAATAGCTTTGAGAATTAAATTGGCACATTTCTCCGGAGTAATTCCCTTTTTTATATCATGATCCATAATACCGTGCGCAACCCCCGAGCTTGTAATAGCATTCAGGCTCACATTTGTATTTACGCGACCGGGACAAACAATGGTAACATCAATTCCGGAGGGATGAAGTTCTGCCCACAGTGTTTCGTAAAATCCATTCATGGCGTGTTTCGCAGCCGCGTAGGCTGACCGGAGCGGAAAACCAAACAATCCCGTAATACTACTTATTACCACAATGTGGCCACTACCATTTTTTACCATTCCGGGCAAAACTGCTTTAGTTAAAATAACCCCGCTAAAAAAATCGGTTTCCATAACTTTCCTGTCAATTTCAACCGGAGTTTCCAAAACAAAGGAACGCTGGCTGATTCCGCCATTATTGATAAGCATGTCCACCTTATCAAACTTCGAAACCACAAGTTTGGCGGTAGCTTCCACATCGGCCGGATTGGAAAGATCCATAGGAAATACATAGGCCTGACTTCCACAACTTATGCATTCTCCGGCTACTTTTTCAAGTTCATCCTTCCGCCGCGACGAAAGAATAAGCACCGTTTCGTGCCCGGCAAACATCAATGCCAAGGCTCTGCCAATTCCTGAGGAGGCTCCGGTGATCCAGATGGTTTTTCCTGAAAATTTCGTTTTCATCTTATGCATTTTTTCGGGAAAGCCATTCAATTATTTCCTCATAAAGCGATTGTGCATTTTTCAATGCCCGGTCATTTCTTCTTTTAAGCAAAAGATACCGAAGCTTGAACGGAGCTTTTGTTATTGAATCCCAATAATCAAAACTCATGATGCCAAAAATGGGCATTGTGAGCAACAAAATGACTTTTAAAAAAATGCTGAAAGGTATGATCAGAACTATCAGGTACCACAGCAGATAACTTACAAAGCTGATTACAAAACGCATTGAACTTACAAATTGTTTGTCCTTAACTTTATTTGAATAAAATTCGGAAACAAAATAAGGAACAGCATGGAAGAAGGCGGCAAACATAAATATTGGAAAGAAAATTACGTACCGGAAAATATCAGAAATCCATTCAGTGGCTTTCACCGGTGGTTTCCAGGAAAATATCCAAGGACTGATTTTTAGCTGACGCGAAGCATAAATTAAAGCATTTATCTGTTTTTTCAAATTTCTAAGCTCATCAGGATTTTGTTGCTCCAAAGCGACCAGCTTATCGGTTAAAACTTTATTTTCCTTGAATTTATCACAAAAATCCTCATGATTTTCCCTGTTATGATAGGCTAGCAATTCCTTAGCCGCATAAATGGTTTCGTAAAATTCGTCGGTATCGATATTAATCATAACCGACTTAAGCTCTTCTGCCAGACGGCTTCTTATCGACTGAAGCCCTTTGGCAGCATTCTCCTTATATTCGGCTAAAAATTCCTTAACTTCAACTGGTTTACCGAAATTAACAGTCATGCTTCCGCGAAAACCCTGGTAGGTGCTGAAATCCAAACCTACAGGAACAATTTTAATGGAAGCTTCGTTGCCTAATAACTCCTGCGCCTGGATAGCCAGCCGGGCTACTCCTTTCTTGAGTGGTCGCAATCTCCTCTGCTCGCCATGGTTACCTTCGGGCATAATTCCAACTGCGCCATTATGTTTCAGAACCTGAAATGCCATCTCGAAACTTTCGTCGTTATTCGAAAGCGACTCAATACCATCGCGGATGCGATAGACTGGAATAATTTTCAGGAAAGTAAGAATTTTCTTAACCTTTTCCTGTTTAAAGATATCGGCGCGGGCCATGAAAACAGGCTGCCGGCTGGTGGTATAAATTATAGCAAGTGCATCCATCAGCGCATTCTGATGGTTGGGAGTAAAAATCACAGGACCTTCAGCAGGAATATTGTGCGTATTCATGAGGCATATTTCCTCATAATAAACCGAATGATACCACGATGTTATTCTTTTAAGAATATCATAAGGCTTTGAGTGCGAGTACAAATGGTCAGCGTTCATTTTCATTGATGTAAAAGCCGTGTTGACGGTGTGAATATATTAAACTTCAACGGTTTTTTCTTTTAACTTTTTCGAATAGTAAGTAGCTAAGCCCATTCCGGCAATTATATGCCAGATCCCCCACCAGGCAGCAATGAAAGCCATTCCTCCTAAACCATTGAAAAGATTAGGATTAAAGATTAAAACCAATGCTAGCCCTGAATTATGAATACCCGACTCAATACCTATCGTTTTTACATCCGTAGTTCCAAGACGAAAAAGTTTAGCAGTATAATGCCCGGTTAAAAATGCCGATGTGTTCTGAATCAGAACGATCAGGAAAATTAAATGTATGTACCTTAAAAAATAACTGAAATTGGCCGCCAAAGCAGCAAACACAAAAATTGCAAATACAATCAGTGAAAAAATTCGCATGGGTTTGTTCAGCTTTTGTGCAATCTCCGGGAACTTCCAGGCGACAAACATTCCGAGAGCCAAAGGAATTCCCAGAAGTACAAAAACAGTTTTAATCATTTCCCAGGCATCAATTGAAATAGGAATAAGCAGATGCGATGCTTCAGAGTATAAACTTCCGTAAAGGGCAAAATTGAAAGGAGTCATTACCACGGCAACAATGGTAGAAATTGCGGTTAACGATACCGAAAGTTCAACATTGCCTTTAGCCATGAGCGAAAGAAAATTGGAGATATTACCACCGGGACAGGCAGCAACTAAAATCATCCCAAGAGCAATAGACGGTGTAGGATGTAACAAAAGAACCAAAAGGAAAGTAACCGCCGGAACAAGAATATGCTGAGCAAGAAAACCAACCAACACTGGTCGGGGGTTGGTAGCTATTATCTTAAAATTTACCGGCTTAATCTCTAAAGCAACACCAAACATTATCAGCGCCAGAATTATATTCAAAAACAGAAATCCATCCCCGCTAAAGTTAAGCCTGATCCCATCCAGTACCTGAAGCCCTTCACCCATATCTAATTAAATAAATAGAATTTACAAAAAAACGTGATACAAACCGCTAAGATATAAAAATAACTTATTGCCAATTACCATTGTTTAATGCTGCCATGAATAGCAATACACCGCAATTTTATCACAAATAAAACTGACAAAACACTTTATCTGTAATGGTATTTTTCACATATTAACCGGATATAAATTTTTTTTGTTCTTTTGTCCAAAATATATTCAATGACAACAATCGTTAAAGTTATTGCCATACCGCTAACAGTTTTCTTTTATATCGTTTTTGGCTTATTATTGGTTATTTTTCATGCGATTCAGGTTTTAGCGCTTCACCTGGGAGGATACCATGCACACAAAAAATCAGTCGACATCCTCAATTATTGCATTATAAAGTGCTTTTACCTTGTAGGGGCAAGGGTGAAATTCAATGGTTTTGAAAAACTTCCTGAAAGCCGGCCTTTGATTATAGTTTCGAATCACCAGAGTCAATGGGACATTCCTCCTGTAGTCTGGGGTTTCCGGAAACATCATCCCAAGTTTATCTCGAAAATTGAGCTGGCCAAAAATATTCCAAGCATATCCTACAATCTCCGGCATGGCGGCTCAGCATTGATCGACAGGAAAAACGGATCGCAAGCCATACGTGAGCTTATTAAACTTGGCGAAAAGATTGAGAAGAATAATTATGCCGTTTGCATTTATCCGGAAGGTACAAGAAGTGCCGATGGCAAAATGAAGAAATTTCAGCCCGGCGGAATTAAAACGCTGTTAAAAGCTGCACCATCGGCTGTAATTGTACCTTTTGTAATTGATGGTAATTATAAACTGCAGGCAAATAAATCATGGATCATAAATCCTGGTGTAAAGCTTACCTATACAGTCCTCGACCCAATTGAACCGGGGATGATTCCGGCTGAAGAGCTTGTAGAAAAAACAGAGGAAGCTATAAGAAAATTTTTAAATCAATAAAAAATCTTCTGAAAAACGTAACCTCATTGGAAAAGCGACGTATCACGCAGTATTAAAACGAATTTTTCAACATAACAATATTTTTACCCGGGCAACCGGAACCGAATTTAATCGACAACACCTAGCACAAAGCCGGACATCAAACTCCGGCTTTTTCTTTTTAATCATTTCTTAACTCCGATGATCAGTTTACCCGTTAAACGTTTCAATTTTATTATAATTTTGTTTTGCATCGAATAACTCTAACTCTTAATCTCACAGTTGAACTAATTCAACGCGTTGAAATTTTTATTAAGGATGAAAAAAACGGCTTTACTTTTCTTAGCAACTTTAATAATGAGTTCTGTTTACGGTCAGGTGGTAGAACCCGACAAGAAGCAACAGATAGACTCGGTAAGATACTGGCAATATGGAGGCGTGGTAATGTTGAACTTCGGACAAACAGCGCTGTCGAACTGGGCTGCAGGGGGCGAAAACTCACAATCGGGAAACAGCTTTTTTAACTTTTTTGCAAACTACAAAAAAAAGAATATCACCTGGGATAATACCATAGACCTGGGATATGGGATGCTCCGCCAAAATGAGCAAAACCGCAAAACCGACGACAAGATCGATTTTTCTACAAAGTTTGGTATGGCAGCATCAAAAAAATGGTATTACTCGGCACTATTCAGTTTCAAATCGCAATTCACTAATGGTTATAAATACCCCAACGATACCACCCGAATTAAAATATCGGAGTTTCTGGCTCCTGCTTATATTGTAACTGCAATAGGTATGGACTATAAGCCGGCCAAGTTTTTCACGGCCTTTATTTCGCCACTTACAGGTAAGATAACAGTTGTGGCAAACGACTCACTGGCCGATCTCGGAGCCTTTGGGGTCGAAGCAGCCAAGTACGATCCGGTATCAAAAGAAAAAATTTCCAACGGGAAAAACATTCGCGAAGAATTGGGAGGGTATTGTAAAATAGCTTTTCAAAAAGACATTATGAAAAACGTAAACCTCTCGACTAAAATAGATCTTTTCTCGAATTATGTAAAAAGACCAGAAAATGTAGATGTAAACTGGCAGGTACTGATTTCGATGAAAATCAACAAATTTATCAGCGCATCTTTGTCAACGCATTTGATTTATGACGAGGATACCAGGATAAAAAACAAAGTCACTAAAGAATTAGAACCTCCAAAAGTTCAGTTTAAAGAGATCCTTGGTGTTGGATTTTCCTATAAATTTGGGAAAAATGGGAAATAATAAAGGATAAATGTTTTTAAACTTTTTTGTTGTAAATTTCTTCGTAAAAATATTCTGAAAATTTCAGAGCACATTTTTCCCCATAATAACCTAAAACTTTAAACCATGTCAGTCCTAAAAGAATTTAAGGAGTTTGCAATGCGCGGCAATGTAATCGACCTCGCTATTGGTATTGTGATTGGAGCCGCCTTTGGTAAAATTGTAACATCTCTGGTTGCCGATGTTATAATGCCGCCGCTCGGACTTCTGATTGGCGGAGTCAACTTCACCGATCTGAAAATTGTAATGAAAGCCGCTGTTGGAGAAACTCCTGCTGTAACTTTAAACTACGGCAATTTCCTTCAGGTAATTTTCGATTTTATCATCGTGGCTTTTGCTATCTTCTTACTTATCAAGGGTATTAACCGGTTTAAGAAAAAAGAAGAAGCCAAACCGGCTGCACCCGCAACTCCCTCGAACGAAGAAAAACTTCTGATGGAAATTCGCGACTTACTAAAGAAATAAATTCGAAGCTGAGTAACTTTGCAATTCAGCCAATAACCGGAGGTTTGGACAAGTTCAGCCTCCGGTTATCACATCCACTCAGTAAAAAATAAAACACTACTAACATGAAAGTATTACTTACCTCATTAATTCTTTGCTTCTGCTTCTTCGCAAGCGGTCAAAAAGCAAATCTTCCATTTTATTTTGAAGAACTAACATCCCCTCAGTTTGAGGAAGCCCTGAAACTTTCTTCAAAAACTGTTATTATCCCGATGGGAATTCTTGAAAAGCATGGTCCTCATTTACCTGTTGGTACTGATATTCTGGAATCGCGCGAACTTACCCGACGTGCTGTTTCGAAAGAATATGCTGTGGTTTTTCCTCCGTATTATTTGGGCCAGATTTATGAAGCGAAACATCAACCCGGAGTTATTGCCTACAGCAATAAATTAATATGGGATATGCTTCAGGAAACATGCGACGAACTTGGACGTAACGGCTTCGAGAAGATAATTCTTGTAAACGGCCATGGCGGCAACAACAGCTTTTTACCTTTCTTTTGCCAGTCGCAGCTTGCCAGTAAGAAAAACTATGCTGTATTCCTTTTTTCGCCCGATGAAAGTGCCGAATACAATAAAAAAATTATGGAAATGAGAAAGTCGAAAGGTCCCGACCAACATGCAGGAGAAACGGAGACATCGACTATGCTGACCCACCGGCCGGACCTGGTACATCTGGAAGCTGCGGAAAGCCAGAGCGGAGCCGACCAAAACAGGCTCTCGCTGCCATACGCATATACAGGAATATGGTGGTATGCAAAGTTTCCAAATCATTACTCGGGTAACGGAAAAGTCGCCACAAAAGAGCTGGGCGAATACATTTACCAGTATAATACCGATCAGCTCATAAAGATGATTCAGGCAGTTAAGGCCGATACAAAAACCCTGATGCTGCAGAATGAGTTTTACGAAAAAGCCAGATAGCTCCCCAACGGTTTTTTGTTGTTATTGTTTATTAAATTGAAATTGGTAATTTGTCCAATGAAGTAATTTTTGCGAGCATGAAAAGGTTTCTGTTTTTTGTGGCATGCTTCATGCCTTTATATCTTTCGGTAGTAAACATTAAATAACTTAACTATGCCACTACTTTCTATTGCCTTAGGGATTATTGTAATACTTTTTCTTGTTTCGAAACTCAGGTGGAATATTTTCATTGCCCTGCTGGTATCGTCGTTTGTTGTTGGCGCATTTAACGGCATGAATGTTAATGATATCCTCAAGTCGGTTTTATTTGGAATTGGCGAAACTACCGGAAAAATAGTGCTGATAATTGTTTTTGGGGCCATGCTGGGCAAACTCATAGAAGAAAGCGGAGCCGCGCATACAATTACATACTGGTTCATTTCCATTTTTGGCGAGAAACGACTGCCACTTGCTTTAATACTTACAGGTTTTGCCATTGGATTACCCATGATTTATAATGCCAGTTTTCTTGTATTGATACCCTTGGTTTATACTTTTGCGTCTACAACAAAATTCCCATTACTCTACCTGGGAATCCCGCTATGTGCAACCATGTCGGTTGCGCATGGATATTTGCCCCCTCACCCTGCTCCAACAGCGGTGGCAGCCATGCTGAAAGCCGATGTGAATCTCACTTTATTATATGGTATAATCATCGGTATACCGGCAATTCTGATGGGAGGTCCATTTTTAGCACGGTTTTTCAAAAACTCAAATGCCCAACCTCCTGCCGAGCTTTTCACACGCCGGGAATTTGCAAAATCCGACCTGCCAAAAATCGGAGTTAGCTTATTCACAGTACTTATTCCTATTATTTTAATGGTTGCAGGTGCCATTTACAATATATCTTTCGGCACCGAGGGCAGAACTGCCGCTTTCTTCAATTTCATAAGTGATCCGAATTTTGCTTTATTCTTTGCCGTGATTGTTGGAATCTACACACTAGGAGCACGGAAAGGCAGAAAAATGGATAGTGTTATGAAAAGCCTCACAAACTCCGTAGGCAGTGTTTCTCTCATAATTCTGATAATTGCAGCAGGCGGTGCTTTCAAACAGGTACTTGTTGATAGCGGCGTTGGAAAATACATAGAAACAGTTGCTACTAATATGCATGCATCTCCTCTCCTTCTTGCCTGGGGCACAGCAGCACTGCTAAGGCTTGCTTTCGGATCAGCTACCGTTGCCACCATTACCGCTGCCGGTATGATGGCTCCCATAGTTGCAGGTACCGGTATTTCTCCCGAACTTGTTGTTCTGGCCACAGGATCAGGGAGTTTAATGTTCTCTCATTTCAATGATACCGGTTTCTGGATGTTCAAGGAATATTTCAACCTTTCAATAAAACAAACCTTTATGAGCTGGACAGTTATGGAATGTATTGTAAGTACAGCAGGTTTACTGGGAGTATTAGCTCTTGACCTTTTAATTTAAACGCAACAACATGACTCAGGAAATCCGCAGCAACAACGTTCAATAGTCATGTTGGAATTTGTTCATAAGTTACGCCTGAGTGACAAAATAAAAATTATGCTATTTTTACCGCAATTAACAAAACCAAAAAACCATGCGTTACCTATTATTATCAATGCTGTCGTTGCTCGCTTTATCCACTTTAAAGGCCAACGACAGAGAACTCTTCAATTACAATAAAGCCAGGATTGAAAATTCGTTAAACGATTTGAACCAAATTGAGAAAATTGTTAATGACCATCCGGATATGGAAGCCGACGATCTGGTAAAAAGCGGCATTGTTGAAGAAAGTTCGATTTCGTTTATAAACTCCCCCTTAAGCTTAAATGGGGAACCGCCGTTAGGTATTCCTTCCTTTTTCTGGGGCTGTATCTTTGGTGTTGCAGGAATGATCGTTGTTTTAATCATGACCGATAAAGATAAAAATGAGATAAAGCAGGCCCTATATGGATGTATAACAACATACATAGCAATTGCTCTGATTTACACTTTCATCATTTTAGAGAGCGGAGGCTTATAAAATAATACCAGAATACTTGGATTTTTAAACAAACATAGTATCTTTAAGCTTTAATTGTTATTTGCTTTACTAACCAGTAAAATTTTATTTTTTATGAAAAAACTCTTACTTGTTATTTGCGTTTCTGTTTTTGCCTTTGGTTCGGCTTTAGCGAAAGATGCCGAGCTGTTCTCTTATGACAAGGCTAAAGTTAATCAGGCTGTATCTGACATGAGCCGGGTTGAACAAATGGTTAACCAAAACCCTAACATTTCTGGTGATGAATTGATGGCTCAGGGTAAACTTGATGCTTCATTTGAAGCTAATGCCACTAGTCCTTTCTCAGTTATGGGCGAACCTCCTCTTGGAATTCCTTCATTCTTATGGGGCTGTATCCTTGGTTGGGTTGGTTTATTAATTGTTTATCTTGTTTCTGAAGACAAAGACGAAACCAAGAAAGCCCTTTGGGGTTGCGTTACCTCAACAATCGTGGGTATTGTTTTCTATTTTGCTTTTTGGGGTGCTCTTTTTGCAAGCGCTTCTTCTGGTATCTAGAAAAAAATCAAAAAAGAAATCAAACTTCCCGGTTTACGCCGGGAAGTTTTTTATTTATTATTAAGTGAAAAATACTCTTGCTCTAATATTCCTCAGCTTTTTCTGTTGTTTATCCTCCGGTCTTCATGCCCAAAAGTTCTTCCGATTAAAAGGCGATTTTACCATAAAAGCTAAGACCAATGAAGGTAAATCGCAACTAACAATGGGCAAGTTTTATTACGACCGTAACTATAAAAAACTGGTATACGTCAATAACTTCCCTAAAAAAGAAGTGTGGGTTTCGAAGGATACCTCCGTATATCATATTGTAAACAATAAAGTGATCGATCGCCAGTCAGCTCCTCCGGTTGCCGAATTCTCGATGTTTCATCTGGTGCTTAACAGCCAGCTCTCCAATTATGGCTTTAAAAACACCGCCATGATAATCGAAAAAGTTGAAAAGCAGGACAATATGGTAATCACCACCTGGGCACTTCCACCCAAAGCTCCAAAACTTTTTGGAAAGATTAAAACTTCTACTACAAACAACAAGCTAAATGGCATTGTATTTCTTAACATGGAAGGCAAAGTGATTAAGAAACAATTTTTTAACGATTACAGAAACATAGGCGGATTAGAATTTCCACACGAAGTGGTCGATATAATTTACATTAATGACAAAGAAAATTATCAGGTTACAACATATAAAAACATACAAATAGATGATCTTACGGAAGGCAATATTTATAATTATACTATTCCTGGGAATAAGTAATGTTTGTGTTGTTAGCCAGGAAGCTTCGGCGTATAAGGAATTTGCAACACAATTCGAAACCCATAAACATAAAGAAACCTACGAATTTGCTAAAAAAGTAAATAATGAGGTGGAATTGGTATTTTCCGGATTATTTCTGTTTTATAAATCATTTCTTTCGTCGCAGGATGCAATTTCTTGCGTTTTTTACCCTTCCTGTTCGGTTTATGGCTATCAAACCGTAAAAAAGAACGGCATTATAATAGGAATGCTCGACACATTCGATCGCCTGAGCCGCTGTCATGCCATGAGTCCCGAAGAATACGATGTCCATCCCGAAACCCGACTATTTTATGACCCTGTTAAATAAGATTATTCTCTTTCTTGCAATTACGCTTTTCTCAGCTGGTCTTAAAGCCCAGAACTTCTACGATGAAGAACATTCGGCCAAATTTGCCGAGTACCTTTTTCAAAGCCAGCAATTCGACCTGGCTGCCCAGGAGTATGAACGGTTAGTATTTAGCAATTCCAATAAAATAAATTACCAGCTCAATTTGCTGAAAAGCTATCGCAAGTCGGGCAATTACCCGATTGCAAGCAAAAGATTCCAGGACCTTTACAAAGATTCGGCGTGGTTCGCTCCTGAACCAATTGCACAGGAATATATTCATTTGCTGATGCTTGAGAACAATCTTCCCCAAGCATGGCAGTTTAACAGCATGAACAAAAACATTCCCGGAGTTCAGCAACAGTTAAACCTGTTGCAGCTGAGCCTTCTTTCCAAAAACTGGAAGCAGGCCGACAGCATTTCAAACCTCATTCAGAATCTGGATCCTGAATACAAAAGTCTTCTTACCGACGCGTCTCAGATGAAAAAGCGATACCCCGGAGTTGCGCTTACCTTTTCGATGATTGTACCCGGAACAGGTAAAATATACTCGGGATACTGGAAAGACGGAATTATCTCGCTTTTATTCGTAGCTGCCACCGGATGGCAATCCTACCGGGGCTTCAGCAAAAAAGGCTCTGAGTCAGTCTCCGGATGGATTTGGGGCAGTATTTCAACAGGCTTTTATCTAGGGAATTTATATGGTTCGTTTAAAGCAGCCAAACGGTTTAATAACAGGCAGAATGAATTATTGCACAAACGCGCTGAAAGCTATATATATAGCACTTTTTAGCTGCATTGCACTTGTAACATACGGTCAAACAACCTCCGAGATTGTTCATTTTGCAAATGAACAGTATAAAGTTGGTAATTACTCCACCTCTTTGCTTGAGTACCAAAGAGCCATATTTTTTGGCGAGGCCACTACCGGTGAGCTCTTTCATCAAATGGGCCGTTGTTCCTTCCAGTTAAAAAAGTACGACCAGGCTCTTGAATATTTCGACCGCGCCTATTTTGCTTACGATACAGAAAGCTTAAAAACTGCATCTCTGTTTGATAAAGCCAAGTGCAACATCGTTACAAAAAATTACAACATTGCCTTAATCGACCTTTTTGGACTAACAGATTCGTTGCCTGAAAATACCTATCGGCTGAAACAGTTCTATATCGGACTCTGCTATTTCGGAACCGACCAGTTCGATGAAGCTAAAACATCCTTTATGGAGGCTGTAAATCCTTCTTTTGTAAAACAACGTCAAAGCATTGACCAGCTTCTTTCGAATAAACGCATGCTAAATCACCCAAACCCGAAAACAGCATCAACTATGAGTATGTGCTTTCCCGGACTGGGCCAGTTTTATGCCGGCGATTATAAAAACGGACTAAATTCGCTGATATTAACAAGCGCCCTGATTACGCTGGGCATAAAAATTTCCATAGAGCAATCATATATCGACGGGATATTCACTATTCTGCCATGGTTTCAGCGCTATTACCAGGGAGGCTACATGCGCGCCGAAAAAATTGCTATGGAGAAACGCGCCGAAAATCGAAATGAAGTTTACGAAAAGGTATTACAGGAAATTGTTTCGACAAAGAATTGATTTTCTCTGGCTTATCAATTAAGAACAACAGATTAATAACTACTTTTACCAAACTAAAATTTAACGTTTGGACCCGAAGATTCTTCTTATTACTCCTCCTTTTACTCAACTAAACACTCCTTATCCGGCCACGGCCTATCTGAAAGGATTTTTAAACACGCTTAACATACCCTCATATCAGGCCGATCTGGGCATTGAAGTTATTCTTGCGCTTTTTTCCAAAGAAGGATTCGAACAGCTATTCAATGAAGCCAAGGTTCATAAAGAGCATTTTTCGGAAAACAGCACCCGCATATTTGGATTGCAGCAGGAATATATCCAGACTGTTGACCTTGTAATTGAATTTTTGCAAGGGAAAAATCCAACGCTGGCCCATCTGATTTGTGAAGGAAATTTTCTGCCCGAAGCATCGCGGTTTACGCAGAACGAGGATTTTGAATGGGCTTTCGGCACCATGGGCATGATGGACAAAGCAAAACACCTTGCCACACTCTATCTCGAAGATATCTCCGATTTTATTATCGACACCATCGATCCTCATTTTGGTTTCAGCAGGTATGCCGAGCGACTGGGGCGATCAGCCAATTCATTCGACGAGCTAAACGAATCGCTCAACCAGTCCCCTACCCTCATCGACAGGCTCCTTTTTGCAATTCTGGAAAAGAAAATTACCAGTTTTCAACCTTCCCTTGTGGGGCTTTCGGTTCCATTTCCCGGGAACCTTTTCTGCGCCTTTAAATGCGGACAATGGATCAAAACCAACCACCCGGCAATCAAAATTGTAATGGGCGGTGGTTTTGTGAATACAGAACTTCGCTCGTTAAGCGATGCCAGGGTTTTCGACTACATAGATTTTATAACGCTCGACGATGGAGAAGCTCCAGTAAAACATATTATCCAATACCTCAAGGGAGATCGGGAGCTCGGGCTCCTTAAACGAACCTATTGCAAAATCGAGGATAAGGTTACCTTCATAAACGGCTCTGATGAAAAAGATGTAGCCCAGCGCGATACCGGCACGCCCGATTATACGGACCTGCTGCTCGAAAAATATATCTCCGTAATTGAAGTCACCAATCCCATGCACCGCCTTTGGAGCGACGGCCGGTGGAACAAACTTACCCTGGCCCATGGCTGCTACTGGGGACGATGCACCTTTTGCGACACCACGCTCGACTACATAAAACGTTTCGAACCCAACACCATAAGCCTGCTGTGCGACAGAATTGAAGCAATTGTCCGCCAGACAAAGCAAACGGGTTTCCATTTTGTAGACGAAGCGGCGCCCCCGGCTTTGCTGAAAGGCTTATCTCTCGAACTGATCCGCCGGAACATTAAAATAGTATGGTGGGCCAATATCCGTTTCGAAAAGAATTTCACTTCCGACCTTTGCCGGTTGATGAAAGAAGCAGGATGTATCGCCGTTTCAGGAGGTTTGGAAGTTGCGTCGGATAAGATTCTGCGCATGATCAACAAAGGTGTTAATGTTTCCCAAGTAGCGCAGGTTTGCGACAACTTCACGCAGGCAGGTATAATGGTCCACTCCTACCTGATGTATGGTTTTCCTACGCAAAGCGTCCAGGAAACAATTGATTCCCTTGAAGTAGTGCGTCAGCTATTTATGAATGGTCTGGTACAATCAGGTTTCTGGCACCAGTTTGCTTTAACGGTTCATAGCCCGGTGGGACAAAATCCCGATCAGTTTAAAATCAGCATCCCCAATCCACTTCCCGGGACATTTGCCAACAACGATCTGTTTTACGATGATCCAACCGGATGCAATCACGAGCAATTTGGCGAAGGATTGAGCAAATCGCTTTTCAACTTTATGCACGGTATAGGTTTCGAATTTCCTTTACAGGATTGGTTCGACTTTAAAATACCGAAAACTACGATTCCTCCAAATTTCATTGCAAGGGCGATCAACGCGAACGGCAATAACCAAATTAGTCCAAATGCTCAGTTGGTCTGGCTGGGAAATATTCCTGAACTGGAAATTCAGACGAAAAATAAAAAGGGCGCCAAAAGTGAGATTGCTGTTTTGACAGTGCGCACAAAAAAGCACGAAACCACCATACAGATGGATGCTGAACCTGGAAAATGGCTCGTTGAAAAGCTTGGGAATATTTCAGCACACAACTCAGAAAGGATTATTTTCAGTGAGTTGGAGCAAGAATATTTGCAAAAATTTGGAACCAGTTTCCTTGAACTTTGGAACGGGAAAGCATTCAAAGTCTTAAAAGAACTGGGATTAATAGCTGTTTAGCGCTTCAAAACTTTCGGAGAAAATAAGACCTTGAGGCTTTTGATGAGTTTTCTTTACTATTGACCATTTCCCATGTTTTAAGCAATGCCCTTAAAAAAGTTTCAGGTGGCTGAGCTCCCCGAACGCTGAGTTTTTCATTAAACAAGAAAAAGGGGACCCCGGTTATTCCCAATTCACGGGCATACGCTTCGTCCATAGCCACATTGTCGGTGAAGTCTTCACTATTCATAGCCGATTTGACAATATCTGCAGGAATTCCGGCCTCAATGCCCAATTTTGTTAAGGAATCTATGTCGCTGATATTAATACCATCGGTAAAATAAGCTTTGAAGAGCAATTCCTCTGCCTCATTCTGCCGATGATGCAGTTTTGCCAGATGCGTGAGCCTGTGCGCATGAAATGAATTTGCAACTATTGCTTTATCAAAATTATAATCGATTCCAAACTGTTTTCCTTGCAGAACAATTTGTTCGTGAGCCTGAACAGATTGTTGGCGGCTTATACCTTTTACATCTGCCAAATGATCGTAAACACTCACTCCGGGTTGTGTTACCAAGTATGGATCAAGTTGAAAGCTATGCCATTCCACACTCACATCGTTTTTATATTGAAATTGTTCCAGTCCCGCCTCAAACCTTCTCTTGCCCAGATAGCAAAAAGGGCAACGTATATCCGACCAGATTTCGACCTTTATTTTTTCCATAACATTATATTGTTTATGGTTAAAACAAAAAGCGGGGATTTTGTTCAAAAAACCAGGATTTACTTCGGAGCGGAAACCTCCTGCACCATTTTCATCAGCTGCATGCGGCTGGTTGCAAGTGTTTTTCCATAAATACGATGCGTATGGTCCTTCACTGTTTGCAGACTTATAAAAAGTTTATCAGCTATTTGCTGGTTGGTTAAACCATTACATATTTCATTTATGATTTCTTTTTCACGTGGTGAAATTTCATATTTCCTGCAAAAAGTTTCAAACGATAATTTTTCCTGAGGAATTTCTTTTGCATGAATTTGAGGCTCCATATTAAACTTCAGAAAAACAGGAATGAAAGAAGTTCCGGCAAAAAAGAGGAAGATGAAGATTAAAACCAGGTAAATGCTGTGGTCATAAAAAAGCAAAGCGGCATTTTGAGCAGATACAAATAGTGCAATGCCAAGCACCAAACGAATTTTATTTTTCCTGTGCAGGAAAGCCAGAGTTACCGTTTTTATTAGCAAAAAACAGGCGAATAGCGAATAAACAAGGCTTGATACGAGAAAATAATATTTCAGAATATCAATATTTTTAACCAGTTCGGCTTTCGAATTCCAGACTCCGATAATAACAAGGAAAAGAATGTTGCCACCCAAAAAGATAGCATTAAAAAACCGCAGGTTTCTTTTTCCTGTAAATTCTATCACAAAGCGCAGAAACATCAACCAGCCAAAAACAATAAACGGCGACCCCAGCAATACTGATATTTCGTTTATTTTGTCCAGAGTTTTAGGTTCGATAAGATTCGAGAGGTACGAAATAATAATTACTTGCCCCCATATGGCGTAAAAACCAAACATGAAATAAAACACCTGCATGTACAGCAATGTCGCCGTCCAATTGTACCGAAACTGACTGCGAAGCTGGGATACAAGGGTGATACTGCCGGTGGCGAAAGCTGCCGATACAATAAATAGTCCTATAACAATCAGATTTAACATGACATAAAAATAAAAATTAAAGCATTCAATCCGGAGGTAAAAATAAGCTCAACTTAAGTAGCTGTATGCATACCAAAGTAGGAAATTTGGAAAACACTACTTTAGTATGAAGCTTTAGGGGCATGGTGTTCTTAGATTTGCAGTGTTTTTAAATCACAAAACATTATGGAAACAAATAATAATTACAATTATGGAACAGGCCTTGGCGATAGTTTCGACAATGGCTGGAAAACAATGAACCTCTATTTTTTACCTCTTTTTCTGGTAACCTTTATCCTGGCAATACTGGATGGTCCCAAAAACATGTTTCAATATAAAGTCAACCCGGGAGACTTTCCTAATAACCTGGAAAATTTCAACTGGGAAAATTTCACACATTTTTCAAGCACCTGGGCTGCATTAGGAGCTTTGGCAATGGTTTTCGTAATTTTTGCCCTGGCTTATAGCTTTTTACTTCTTCCTATATTAAAGTTCGGTAGAGATATGATGTTTGTGCAGGCTGTCCGTCGCATTAAGCCCGATTTTAATTATCTGATCCAGGGATTTAAGGAAAATTATTTTCAGATTGTGCTGGCGAATCTGCTGGTGTTTGGCTTAATTATGATTGGCTTTTTCGCCCTGATTATTCCGGGAATTATTGTTGCCTGCCGTCTGGTTTTTGTGTCGTACCTGGTGATGGATAAGAAACTTGATCCCATCGCTGCCGTTGAAGAAAGCTGGAGAATGACAAGCGGTCATGGCTGGACAATATTCGGAATGGCTATTGTATCCTTCTTTATATTTATTGTAGGGTTAATCCTGTGTCTGGTGGGAGTTTTTCCTGCAATGATCTGGATAGGAGCTTCGTTTGCAAGTTTGTACGAGTCCGTTTTGAGAGAAAGGATGCCTAAGGAAGACTATACCGTTCCGGTAATCTGAAAAACATAATGGTTAAAAAAAGAAGCTCTGCAGGAAATCACAACCTGCAGAGCTTCTTTTTTTAAATCTTCCAGACAAGAAAATCACACTATCAGGATTTTACAATTCTCATTACTTGGCTCACTGCATCATCAACCTGTTCTTTGCTTTCCATGCCCAGGGTCATGCAATCAACGTTTCCGCTTTTAATTACATAGTTGAGCGATTTTTCGCGATCTTCATCTTTCACAAGCTCTCCACATCCGAAAACCTTCATCCCCATTACACCTTTGCCGTTTGCTTTTGCTGTTTCAAGCACTTTCATCACCTCTTCGGGTTTGCCATCCATCTTGGCACCACTATGGTTAATACGTGCCAGAAGAACATCTACCCAGGGATGTGTTGCCGCCACGTTCATGGCATCGAGACTATGGCAAGAAATTCCGACAGTTTTAATGATGCCCTTGCTTTTTGCTTCCGAAAGAGCATCCATATAACTTTTATATTCATTAGTCCAGTTGCCATTAACCATGCAATGCAGCAGAAATATATCGATATAATCAGTCCCAAGTTCTTTCCTGAAGCGATCGAGGCTATTGCTGAAAGGCTCGGGAGTATACCAATCCTGATGCTGGTACACCATAACCTTTGTGAGCAGCGTTATTTTTTCGCGGGGCAGAACTTTAAAAGCCTCACGGGCATAAGGATGAGAGCCATACATATCGGCAGTATCCAGAAATCGGACACCTTTGTCGTAGCAATGCTGCACAAGTTCCACAAACCCTTTGGTTCCAAGTTTTGTCTGGTTCGAAACGTGTTTCCACCCATAGGAGCCGGTACCCAAAGCCACCCTCGACACGGACAGTCCGGTTTTACCAAGTTTTACCTTATCAATAACTGCCGACTGTGAAGTCGCTCCGGGAAAAGCCATCAATCCGGCAAAACCGGCGGAGCTAGCAGCAACAAATTCCCGTCTGGTAAATTTCTTCATACCTTCTATTGTTATAAAAAAAGAGGATGTTATCCTCTCTTTTCACGTTTTTCCTTTTTAGCAGCTCTTTTTTCCTTTAATGTTTTTTCAGGTTCTTTTTTGCCTTTTTCTTTTACGGGTGATTTGTTTGCCATAACTCAAGGGTTTTAAATAAAAGTTAAGATTAAAAAGAATTCACCAATGATCGGTTTCCGAAATTTAACAAAATTTTTCGGAATAGTTACATCTCTTTCTTTTGAGGAAAGGTGTTTTTTTTGGAAACCTTGGTTATAACAGTTTCCAGGCTTCGTTGTTTTTTAGATAAAGATTACCCGAATGAATGAAAGTTGTTTAAATTTACATTGTAAATCCTCTAAAAATGAAACAGATAATACTTACAACTATTTTAATTGCATCAACCCTGTTTGTCGGAAATGCTCAAAAATTTGAACCAGATGTATATAATACCTCTAAAGGGAAACTGACAATTTACTTTATCGGGCATGGAACACTGATGTTTGAGTTCAATGGTAAAGTTATCCATGTGGACCCGTGGACCAAATTAGCCGATTATAATACCTTGCCCAAAGCCGATTATATTTTTATAACGCATCACCACGGCGATCATTTTGACACTACTGCCATAAAACAGTTGTGGAAGAAAAATACAACACTGGTTTTGAACAGCGGTTTATACGAAACCTATAGTAAAGGCGAGATGATGAAGAATGGTGATTCCAAAGTTTTTGGCGACATACGGGTAGAAGCTGTTCCGGCCTATAACAATTCACCTGAAAGAGATAAATTCCATCCCAAAGGTCGGGATAACGGATATGTTTTCAACTTTGGGAACCGCAAAGTTTATGTGGCAGGCGACACAGAAAATATCCCCGAAATGGCATTTCTCAAAAACATATACATTGCTTTTTTGCCCATGAATCAGCCTTATACAATGCTACCCAAGCAAGTAGTAGATGCTGTGGATAAGTTCGAGCCCAAAATTCTGTACCCATACCATTACGGAGAAACTAATCTGGAAGAACTTAAAACACTTATGGCCTCTGAGCCTCAAACCGAACTCAAAATTAAACCGATGAAATAGCCTCCTGCAAATTCTATTTAACCAAAGGTTAATTTCTGTGGTTAAATTGTTTGCTTTTCATTAATTTACAAACCTAATTTCAGCCAACACCTATGGAAACAAATAAACATGAATTATCAAGAAGAAAATTCGTTAAATCGTCAGTGCTCACCGGGATTGGGGCAATCCTTGCCTCTCAGTCCAACGGCGCAATAAACAGCCTTACAGGATTTGCAAAACCAGCCACCAATATTGGCGAAGCATTGAAATATGCACGTAACAGCAAATCAATGCCCGGTTTATTCCCGGGAAAAGTAGCCGAAGTTCTTCACACGGGCAGTGTTAAGGAAAAGAAAATTAGCATCGATATTGTTAACGACATGCTCACCAAAGGCATGCTTGAACTCACGGGAACTAAAAAAATCGAAAAAGCCTGGAGCATGTTTGTTAAACCAGGTGAAAAAATTGGTCTGAAAGTAAATCCCGTTGCCGGGAAAGACCTTTCCACCAGCCTGGAGATAGTAAAAGTAATCATCAGCCAGCTCGAAAAATCGGGCATCAGCAAAAATGATATTTTGATCTGGGACCGCAGGGAGTTTGAAATGCACGAAGTAGGCTTTAATGCCGGGAACTTCCCGGGAGTTAAAATTATCGGAACCGAGTGCAAAGATGAAAAAGGTTCGTTTGTAGATGCATCGGGCAAGCTATATGGTGAAGAAAGAATCGACAAAAACTGGTTTTACTGGGCCGATGTGGAAGGAAAATACGATGCAGAAACGCTTCCCTACATGGTCAACGAAGGTAAGAACTCCTATTTTTCGAAGATATGCACCCAAATGGTCGATAAGATTATCAACATTCCCATATTAAAAAATGCAGGAGCCTCGGTGACCTTATGCCTCAAAAATCTAGCATATGGTGCAGTTTCAAATACCGGCCGCCTGCATGAACAGCTCTGGGCCGACACGTGTGCCGAAGTTTGTGCTTTCCCACAGATCCGCGATAAAGTTGTGCTCAATATAGTTGACGGGCTAATAGGCTGTTACCAGGGGGGACCAGCCGCCAACCCACAGTTTATCACCAACTTTAATACCATTCTTGTAGGAACCGATGCTGTTGCGGTAGACCGGATAGGTTATGAAATAATTTTAAAGAAAAGAATGGAAGAAAACATACAGAAAGAAGAATCGCCACGCGGTCGTACTTTTTTGGATATGGCCGAAAAACTTCAGCTGGGTGTAGCCGACATCAAAAAAATTGATCTTAAAAAAATAAAACTCGGCTGATGAATCGTTTTCTATATTTCGTCATGCTTATATTTCCCGGAATGCTGACGGCCCAGTCGGCCGACTTTATCTCGTTGCAACAAAACGAAGCCGAAAACTACAAAATTGTTACCTCCGAGTATTACGACGGCAAATCCCTTTGGGGCTATATGGACGGAGGTGCCGACCTTTATCTCGAATATGGCTTTGAAGGACTGCTGGTGCAGGAAATAACCTATAAGGAGATTTCGGTGAAATGCGAAATTTATAAGATGAATGATCCCCTAAGTGCTTTCGGTATTTTTTCTGTTCAACGGCATAATTGTAAGCAAATTGCCGGGTTTAAAACCATGCATTGTGCCAATAATTATCAGGTACAAATCGTAAAAGGCGATTACTACATTTCAATTATCAACCAGTCGGGAACTCCCACTACACAAGTAGTATCGGCTGATTTAGCAGAAAAGTTCGGCAAACAAATTCCCGATAAAGACATTCTCCTTCCGAACCATCCTTATTTTGCCGGCAAAAGCGGCAAGCTTATCTATCTCAAAGGTGAAGTTTCGCTGAGTAATGTTTATCCTCAGGCCTTATCCTATCTCGACGATGTTAGGGGGTATAATATGTGGATTCTTCCCGCTGAAGACAAAAAGACGCCAACGGTATCAATCATTAGTTTTAAAGAAGCCGGAGAATTGAAAAAATACGGTGAATACGCCTTCCCCGGACAGGGTTTTGAAACCGTGGCTTCGAAAAAACTTAAAAGCGGCGGTTTGCTTATAAGTCGCAAGCTCGATGAAAACACTGTTTTACAAGCCGAAGGGAATATCGGGAAAGAATTGAAAAAATTATTAGGCTTTAAGAATTAAATAGTACAATAGTTTTTTTTATTTGAAAAGATCATTATTTTTGCGTCCTCAATTTTAATAAACAGTGATTTAAAAATGGCAAATCATCATTCATCAGAAAAGGCTCTCAGACAGAACGAAACACGCAGATTGGAAAACCGTTACTATGCCAGAACAACACGTAACGCTGTTAAGGCATTGCGTTCATCAACAGCAAAGAGTGAAGCGGTAGTACTTTTTCCTAAGGTAGCTTCTATGCTTGATAAGCTTGCTAAGAAAAACGTTATTCACAAGAATAAAGCTTCCAACCTGAAATCGAGCTTGGCTAAACACATTAACGCGTTAGCTTAATTATATCTGAAAATTTAATGATAGCCCTTGTGCCACGGCGCAAGGGCATTTCGTTTTTAATTTCACTCCTGTTAACCAACTAATAAATTGACTATTCGCTTTTTATTCCTATTTTTGGTTTAACACCAATTCACCAACAATGACCCTTACTATCAAACACTGGGCTGAAGAGGACCGACCACGCGAAAAACTTCTTGCAAAGGGGACCATGTCGCTTTCCGATGCAGAGCTTATTGCAATCATTATAGGTTCGGGCAATGCCGAAGATTCGGCTGTTGAACTTTCGCGCAAAATACTGCAGAGCGCGGATAATAACCTTAATTTACTTGGAAAATTCACAGTTACCGACCTTCAGAAGTTTAAAGGAATTGGCGAGGCGAAAGCAATCAGCATCGTAGCAGCTCTGGAACTTGGCCGCCGACGCAAAAAGGAAGACGCCCCCGATAAAAAGCAGATACAGTCGAGTAACGATGTTTTTGAGATTTTCCAGCCTATGTTTGCCGATATTCCTCACGAAGAATTCTGGGTTTTGCTGCTCAACCGCTCCAACCGGATCATAGAAAAACTCAGGGTAAGCCAGGGAGGCGTAAGCGGTACCGTAACCGATATCAGGCTAATTCTAAAGCCTGCCATAGAAAAACTGGCTTCGTCCATTATTCTGTGTCATAATCATCCTTCGGGCAATAACCGCCCAAGTGAAAACGATATTTCCATAACACAAAAAGCCAAAGAAGCCGCTAAGTTTATGGATATTGCAGTATTGGATCATATCATTGTTTGCGAAAAAAACTATTACAGTTTTGCCGATGAAGGGGTAATTTAAAAAAGCTTTAAACTAAGCATAAACATTATCTGTTATAATTCACTACAACAATATTTCGAACCCTTGATTGAATTTATTCCAAACGAAAATATCGACTTTAAAAAGTGGGACAGATGCATTAAACGCTCATTTAACGGGAGCATTTTTGCATATTCGTGGTATTTGAATATCGTTTCCAAAAAATGGAATGCCCTTGTTGAAAACGATTACGAAAGAGTAATGCCTTTGCCTCATTCAACGTTTGCCGGAAACGATGTTATTGTACAACCGAAGCTGGCCGGACAACTTGGAATATTTTCAGTGCCAACTTTAAATGAGTACAATGTTTCAGGATTTTTCAATTCCATACCTGATGAATATAAATATATAAACCTGAAATTAAATAAGCACAACCAGATTCAGGAGCCTTTTAAGAAAGAAGGTAAAAAAATTAACCTGGATATCGATTTGATAAAGTCGTACGAGAAATTACGGGAGCTTTACTCCGACTCTCTCAAAGAACTTCTTGAAACTGGTTACCGGAGGGATTTTAAGGTAATTACAAAAATCCCCATTGACGCCATAGCCAGGTTTGAACAGAAAAAATCGCCTCTTTATAATTATTTCCATCCTGAAGAGCTGATTACCCTGCAACTGCTAATTGCAGCATCGATTAATAACAAAATGGGCCAGATTTGCGGATTATACGACAACAACAATAATCTTACAGCACTTGCTTTCTTTGTCTGGTCGCACCAAAAAGCGACCCTTGCATTTTGTCTGTTCAGCGATAAAAAGCTGCAACTCCCTGCTTTCTTTTTTCTTATCGACGATTTTATCCGAAATAACTCGGAAAAAAATCTTATTTTGCATTTCGAAATAAATTCGAACTCAAAACTGATATCGGCATTCGAAAAAATCGGAGCTAAAAGGTCCGAAAGTTTCTATTTATACAGGAATTTATTACCGTGGTATCTTAAACCTTTCGTGACATGATTATTTTAAACAAACAGAACTCACTTTTTAATCAATACCTCGCCGAGGTGCGCGATGCAAATGTTCAAACTGACAGTTTGCGTTTCAGATACAATCTCGAACGAATGGGGAGCATTTTTGCCTATGAGATTAGCAAAAGCATGAGTTACGTAACCAAAGAAGTTACAACTCCTCTTGGTATTGCTGAAGAAAATATCCTGAACGAGAACCCGGTAATTATTTCGGTTATGAGAGCTGGTTTGCCGCTCCATCAAGGGATGATGCGACTTTTTGACAAAGCTGATAATGGGTTTGTTTCGGTGTTTCGCAATGCCGAAAAAGCAGGGAGTGTAACGCTGAAACCTGAATATGTTTCATGTCCTGAAATAGATGGCAAACAACTGATTCTAATTGATGCAATTATTGCTTCCGGGGCTTCCATTACCATGGCCTACCAGTCTTTGCTGCAGTATGGCACACCCAAACATACGCACTTTGTATCGTTGGTGGCAAGCAAGGAAGGTATTGAAACGATCCGGAAAAGGTATTCACCTCAAACTGTAACCATCTGGCTGGGGGCTCTCGATGCTGAACTTACGGTTCGTTCGTTTGTGGTACCCGGAATTGGCGATGTTGGCGATCTGGCTTTCGGATATAAGCCGCCGATAATTTAGGAATCGGTTAAGTAATATTTCTGGTTAATTCAATTATCTTGTTAACAAATATTTCTGCCTGAAGAAACAATTTATTAACGGTTTCCTGATCAAAGGAAACGTAATCGTCATAATCGCCAGTTTGCCTTCTATCGAAAAGATCGGAAAAAAATCGTCCATCTTCCTTAGAAATTATGCCAGCCTGAACAAAGTTGAGACCAAACATCATTCTAACTCCTTTATGAGTACCTGTATCAATACTCTTTTTTAGCAATAGAGCAATTACAGCATAATAACATGCATAATAAATTCTGTTAACTGCAGCGTTCCAAAATCCATTATCCAGCAATAATTTTGCTTCTGCAAGAGATTCTAACGCTCTGCTTATTCTATAATTGGCAAGATCATTTTTATTTTCACTCATAATAATACACCGTCTTTCTTAACATTCATGTAAAATGGTGTCTCAATATGACGGGTTTCCCAGTCTTTCCGGGTTAATATCAGCGGACTTATAATTCTGCCGGTTTCAAATTCAAGATCGTAAAGCGGATACTTTATCCTCTGCTCATCATTATAAGTAACTTTTTCACTATCCACAAGTATCAGAACATCTATATCGGATTCATCACTCGCCTGTCCTCTTGCGTATGATCCGTATACTATGACTGTTGCAGTTGGTTCTGCGAGGTTAACCAACTGCTTAATCCTGACTAATATTTTGTTACTCGCTGACATACAACAAATATACTCAAAAACTAATAAAAAAGATTGCTAACTTCCAGGAACTTTCCTAATCCACCCTTCATCCCTGCATTCTTCCTTTAGCTGCCTGATTGTTTTGTTTAAAACAGGATGTCTGAATTCCGGATCGATATCCATCATCGGTTCCAGCACAAATAAACGCTCATGGAGTCTGGGGTGCGGAATAGAGAGGTCTTCATCCGAAACAATTTCATTATCATAAAAAAGAATATCCAGATCAATGGTCCGGTTAATATATTGACCTGAAACACGTATGCGTCCCATCGCCAGCTCGATGGCGTGTATGCCATCAATTATCTTATGCGGAGTCTCATCCGTTTCAACTTTAACAACCATATTCAGAAAATTCTGGCCTTCGTAACCCCACGACTGGGTTTCGTAAACATGCGACCGCCCCATAATACGACCAATCTCTTGTTCGATCCTATTAACCGCCTGCTGAAGAAAAGCACTCCTGTTGCCCGAATTACTGCCAACAGACAAAAACATAACTGCCATAAAACAATTTTAAACGATTGTAAAGGTGAAAAAAGAAATTGACTATTTTTATAACAAATTTAACTGCCCGGCAGCTAAAATCTGAAACAGTATAAATACAAATCTGAACATCATAAAATAACTCCCAAACATGAAAAGCTTTTTAAAATACACGCTTGCAACCATTGTTGGCATTATTATCACATCAATTTTATTCTTTTTCATTACCCTGGGCATTATTGGAGCCATCATTTCATCGGCCGAAAAGACCGTAGTTGTGGCGCCCAACTCAGTTCTTAAAATAGAATTTGCAAAGCCAATAACAGAAAGAACTTCAAACAATCCATTCAAGAATTTTGACTTCCAAACGTTAAGTCCAAGCAGCAACCTTGGGATACGCGACATTATAGATTATATCGGCAAAGCTAAAACCGATAATAACATAAAAGGTATTTACCTTGACCTTACCATCATTCCCACCGGCCTTGCCACCATTGAAGAAATAAGAAATGCGCTGCTCGATTTTAAGAAATCGAAAAAGTTCATCATCAGTTATGCCGAAGTGTATACACAAAGCAGCTACTATCTTGCTTCGGTAGCCGACAAAGTATACCTTAATCCATCGGGATTTATGCCTCTGGTGGGTATGCGCTCGGAACTGACTTTTTTCAAAGGAACATTCCAAAAGCTTGACATGGAACCTGAAATTCTCCGTCACGGGAAATACAAAAGCGCCGTTGAGCCTTATACAAATGACAAAATGAGCAACGAAAACCGCGAACAGCTCAATGCTTTGTTATCGGGAATCTGGAACCATATTTTGAAAGGAATTTCAGAACAACGCAAAGTTTCTGTTGAGAAACTGAATGAACTGGCCGATAATCTGACGGTTCGTAATGCAACATCAGCTAAGGCGAATAAATTGATTGATGATTTAAAATACGAAGATGAAGTCCTGGCTGAATTAGCTAAACTGAGCGGAGCCAAATCGGAAACCAAAATAAAATTTACTTCGCTCAACGATTATGTAAAAACTCCTAGACCTAAAACTTCAACGGGCATTTCGAAGAATAAAATTGCCATTGTTTATGCTGCGGGCGACATTATGCCGGGCGAAGGAGACGAAAACACCGTAGGTTCTAAAAATACTGCCGAGGCAATTCGCAAAGCCCGCAAGGACAGCTCCATCAAAGCAATTGTACTCAGAGTAAATTCTCCCGGAGGAAGCGCTCTCGCTTCGGAAGTTATCTGGCGCGAAGTAAAGCTTGCCACCAAAGTAAAGCCTGTAATTGCTTCACTGGGCGATGTTGCAGCATCAGGAGGCTATTATATTGTTAGTCCCGCCGATACCATTGTTGCCGATAACAATACAATTACCGGATCCATCGGGGTTTTTGGCATGACCTTCAATACAAGCAAATTCTTTCAAAACAAGCTGGGTATCACCTTCGATGTTGCCAAAACCAATAAATTCTCCGACTTTGGATCGGTTACGCGAGCTATGACACCTCAGGAAAGAGATGTAATGATGTTACAAATTGAAGAAATTTACGACCAGTTCATTTCTCATGTGGCCGAAGGTCGCGGTATGACAAAAGCACAAGTCGACTCAATTGGGCAGGGACGCGTATGGAATGCAACCGATGCTTTAAAAATTGGACTTGTAGACCTCATGGGTGACCTGAACAAATCCATTGAAATTGCTGCCCAAAAAGCCAAACTGAAAGATTATCGCATTGTGGAACTGCCTGATCTGGATGACCCTTTCGAAACTCTTATGCAGGGTTTCAGCGCCAAAGCAGAGCAAATGGTGATTGGAAAAGAAACCTATCAATATGCCCGATTGATGTCCGAACTTGAAAAAGTGCTGTCGCAAAAAGGAGTTCAGGCCAGATTACCATACAACATCGATTTGCATTAATCTTAAAAGGCTGTGCTGAAGGATATGGGAGAGAAAGCGCCATTTGTATTCAAAATTTTATTGTATCCGCTTAGTCTTGTTTATGGCATTGTAGTATTCATGCGTAATAAACTCTTCGATTTTAATATTCTAAAATCGAAAGAATTTCGCATTCCGGTGATCTCGGTAGGAAATATTACCGTAGGCGGAACAGGCAAGACTCCTCATATTGAATATCTGATAGATATGCTTTCGGGAGAGTATAAAATTGCAGTCTTGAGCCGCGGATACAAGCGAAAAACAAAAGGTTTTTTAATTGCGACCGAAAACACTCCGGTAAGTTTTATCGGTGATGAGCCCTGGCAGCTCAAGGAGAAATACCCGCACATTACGGTCGCGGTGGATTCTAAAAGGGTACGGGGCATAGAAAAACTTACACAGGAAATCCCCGACATCGATCTTATTCTGCTCGATGACGCATTTCAGCACCGTTATGTTAAGCCCGGAGTGAATATTTTGCTGATCGACTACAGCCGGCCTTTGCAAAACGACAACATGATGCCTTATGGATGGCTGCGCGAGGCTGCAAACGAACGGTACAGGGCCGATGTGGTTATTATGACCAAGTCGCCTAAGACAATTGCACCTATCGAAAAACGCCTGGTTATTGACAAGTTGGAATTGATGGCTAATCAGCATGCTTATTTTACCACCATCACCTATAACGAACCTGTGGCATTGCTTCCTGAAACGGCACCACTTACAATAAAAGAAATCGACGAAGGCAGGTACAGCATCCTGCTGGTTGCTGGAATAGCCAACCCCAAGCCACTTCAAAAGGAACTTGAGAAGCACTCACCCCATGTAAAACCTCTATTTTTTCCTGATCATCATTACTTCACTCAGGATGATCTGAAGAAGATTCAGGACGAATTGGAAACCATACCCGGTGAAAATAAAATAGTAATAACAACCGAAAAAGATGTTGCCCGGTTAAAGGAGTTTGCATCAGTAATGGTAGGAACCCACAACTGGTATTACCTGCCTATCAAAATTGAATTTCATCCCGGCGAAGCCGAACTTTTTTCAAAATACATTTTCCATTATGTTAGAAACAATAACCGCAACAGCCTCCTTTTTAAAAAGTAAAACCAATTTTGAACCTGAGTATGGCATAATCCTGGGAACAGGATTGGGAGGTCTTGTAAAGGAAATAGATGTAAAGTATACCCTTCCTTATGAAGAAATACCTAACTTCCCGGTCTCTACAGTTGAAAGCCACCATGGCAAACTGATTTTCGGAATACTTGGCAACAAAAAAGTAGTGGCCATGCAGGGCCGTTTTCATTACTATGAAGGCTACAGCATGGATCAGGTTACCTTCCCGGTAAGGGTAATGAAATTGCTTGGTATCAAAGCCCTTTTTGTATCCAATGCCAGCGGGGGATTGAATCCCGATTACGAGGTAGGCGACATCATGATCATCGACGACCATATCAACCTGCTGCCCAATCCGCTCATCGGAAAAAACATCGACGAACTCGGTCCACGGTTCCCCGATATGAGTGCACCTTACGATCCTAAACTCATTGAAAAGGCACTCGCAATTGCCGCCAACCTCAACATCAAAGTACAGAAAGGCTGTTATGTTGCAGTAACAGGACCCTCACTCGAAACACCAAAAGAATATCAATACTTAAGAATAATTGGCGCCGACACCGTAGGTATGTCGACCATTCCAGAGGTAATCGTAGCCCGTCACATGAACCTGAAGTGTTTTGCTGTATCCATCATCACCGACCTGGGTGTTCCCGGCAAGATAAAACATGTAACCCTTCAGGATGTGCTGGATGCAGCAGGCAAAGCCGAACCGGATATGACGAGGTTGCTGAAGGAGCTGGTGACGGGGTTGTAGATTAAACGAAAAAATCCCCCTTTTCTGGGATTTACTTTCACTCATATTAATTCGACTTTTGTCCTGAACAAATATTACAAATATGAAAACCAGGACAATATTGGCAATTCTATTTGCAACAATTCTGCTGTCATCCTGTAAAAAAGACGAATCAGACAACCCGGGCTCATCGGGTAAATTGTATGTCCGAAGCCTGTATTCGCTTGTAACCGGAATCGTATATATCGACTGGTATTATATGGGTGATAACGGCGAATTTGTTAAAAACCCGAAGAACGGTGTTCAACCTGTGGACATGGTTGCCGAAAAGAAAAACAACCTGCAAAACACAGGCAATTACACCATTTATAAGGAGAATAACAACTCTTATATCAAGATTACATGGTCATCGGGAAGCACAACCACCATGGGACTCAAATATCAGAACGGAGATATTTCCGAGATGGATATTATGGGTACCATGATACGACAAACCGGACTGACCAAAAATTACAAGCTGAATGCCGCCTACCAGGGAGCTTCCACCGACATGAATTTCAGATTTAATACCGATGGCACCTTTACTTTTAAGGATTACGATCTACAAACCTATAAATGGGAAACCTACACCGGCAAATATGAAATAAACGGCAACAATCTCAACCTTAAGTTCGATGACGATACTATTCTGCTTTGCATGATTGCCGTTCTGGATAATGGCGATCTGATTATCAACCGGGAGTATTATGAGAAACAGTAAATCATATCCAAAAGAGTTCACATATTAATGTTCCTCGGAAGGGATGCAGCAAATGAGAAAAATAATATTCCCCTCACCGCCTCATCTCCCCTCCCAGCACACACGTCTTTTTATAATGCTTTACTTCTCCCGACGGGTGATGCAGTTCAATATAAATAAGGTAAATACCCGTTTGCGCCAGACGGCCTCTGTCGTCGATACCATCCCAAAAAAAAGAGCCGCTGGTACCCAGTGATTTATTGTTGGCAAGTAACCGAATACGCCGACCAACAGCATCGAATATAATGATATTGGCAACAAACCCGGGTTTGCCGAGCTGATAGTGAATGGTTTCAACATCTTTGTAACCATCGTTGTCGGGCGAGAAGATTTCGTATTCAAGGGTAATTTCATTATCAGATTCAACATCTTCCAGAAGCTGGGAGTTCTGAGCGCCAGGAGTGGCAAAACCTGCATCGGATGCTGCCGAATGCCAGTTGGAAGGATCGGAAGTTGGATTATTATAGCGGATGCGTTCAAGCGATACTCCTGATTTATTCACCAGCATCGAAAAATGCATCTTATCGGAATAACAGAGTTCGTCAAGTGTTCCGAGACTTTTATTCAAAATTGCAACGCATCCTTCGGTATTGCTGAGAGCTGGAAAATTATTGCAAGTAAGTACAAAACGTATATCGGGTACATGATAGAGCTGCCCGAATCCCTCTTTACTCTTTGCGGCAACCAGAAAACTGTGCGGCGAAATAAGAAAAGGGTATTCACCCAAATTAACAGGGGAATTGTATGTGGCCGAAGAACTGCGGTAAGCAAATTTCAGATCGTTGATGTTTATATACTTATCGCTGTTGTTATATAATTCAACAAACTCCTGAGTACCAGGTAAGGCATCAAACAGAATCTCGTTGATGATTATATCGCCCTTTTCAGGCATTACAGGTTTCATAAAAGAAGCAGAAAAACCAAAGGCTTTTTGTCCGGCACAAGAAGTAATATCGTCAATATTTTCAACCTTGTAGGTAGTACCAGGAAGAAACTTTTTCCTGAAAATCAAATCGACATAAATATTCTGCAGTGAATCGACTGCCATGACAAAGGGAGCGCCAATACCCTGATCGATTGAAAATGCTGATTTATTTAGTGACGCGATATTCAGCGGTTTCGCAAAATAAAGCCGAACTGTGGAATCGTTGGGCAGATAAATGTGTTCGAATTGAAACACTCTGCTGTCGGCGACTATACCTGAAACGGAATTTATTTTACCGGGAGTGCCGCCCCGCAAATCCGTACTGGCTTTCCAGTTGTCACCGTCCAAACATGGTTGGGTAATATCAATCATTTCCATGGACCAGCCGCCCGACTTCTTTAAATCGTCTCGATAAAAGCATTCATCATAATCAACCCAATGAATAAGTTTCCCCTTTTTATTAAGCAATCCCACATATTCTCCAGTGTTATTCAGGGTTGACGACGATAAAATTTCTATACACGGGCTGGTGGTTCTAAACTGACTGCAACCGTTGGTACTGCAAACAACTAGAAAGCTATCTGCAGGGATATCAATTGAAGGAAAAACAAACCTGGAGCTGCCAACCAGCAACTGCCACTTCTCAAGATTGAGCTTAATGCCACTGTGATTGAAAAGTTCCAGATATTCAACATTGGGCAGCGAAACAGGCGGATCGGGATCGGCCATAATTTCGGTGATGAGTACATCGTAGGCATTTCCCGGACAATAATTCAGGTATTGGGTTGAAGAACTCATGATGTTTCCGGCTAAATCCTTTATTCCTGAAATTGTAACCTGAAGTTTCTCCCGGCAGGGTATTCCTGAAGAAAACTGAAGCATTATGGTTTTCCCATCGGTAAGCCACATCTTATAAACTGCAAAGCCTGCTGACAGTGTAAAATTTCCTGAAGCGGCAGAAGCAGGATCAATTTCCTCCGAGAATTTTATTACGGCCAGCGAGTCGTCAATGGCGGCAATACTTACAATTACAGGCGGAATGGTATCAGCAGACCTTTTGCCCATAACTTCAAAATTGTCGAAAAGAAATTTATTGGAACGGGTGGAAGTGTAGACACACTGAAGTCCGAAATACTTGGAATTCCAATAAGTTGTATCTCTTACCGAACCCATTTCGCCGAAACCGGAGATTCCGGCCGAATCGCAATTCAGAACCCATTCACCCTGAAAAGAACGGGTTACCATCACTGCAACTTTATTCAAAGACGCGTTTAACATTCCATTTCGTCCGTCAATTAAGAGTTTGGAAGTAAGTCCATCCTGCCGGAAAAGAGAGATATCGTCATCCGTTCCGCCAATACGCAGATAGTACCCTTTGAGTGATGAGTCGAGACGTGCTTTGTCCGACATCAGGTAAACCTTTGCATAATTGGACGATGATGGGTTAAAATCGAGCTGTGCCCTGAATTTCCAAACTGCACCGGTCGAAACCTCTGAAGGTGTTACAAGAAAAGACTTCCCGGTAACAGCCGGAGCATTCAGATGAAGCTGCAAAGCAGCATTTACTTCAAAATGTGAAGTATCTCCAACCCACGAGGGATTATTCCGAAAGTCTCCATCATCAAAAAAATCGGTTATTTGTGCTTTAGCAGGCAATGTTACCAAAAGCAAACAATAAACCAAGGACTTGAAGGTTCTTATCATACAAGGAATAGTTTCAGTTTTATTGGTTCTAAAAACTTGAATGATGCATTTTGGCTGCTTTAAGTGAATACGACTACAGAATTTGGCTGTGGCATGCAGTCTGTGGACTAAGCGAACTAAATGCCGTCTTCAAACATTATTTTATTTTGTATAAATATAGTATTTTTGACAATTCAAAAAACGTATAAAAATCTAAAAATATGAAAGTTGCTGTTGTTGGCACAAGCGGGGCAGTAGGCCAGGAATTCCTGAAAGTTTTGGAAGAAAGGAATTTTCCCCTTGACGAACTGGTATTATTCGGATCGGCAAGAAGTGCAGGAAGCACATACAATTATAAAGGCAAAAACATTATTGTTAAGGAATTAAAGCACAACGACGATTTCAAAGGGATTGACATTGCCCTTACCTCGGCAGGCGCAAGCATTTCGAAAGAATATGCCGACACTATCACAAAATATGGCGCGGTAATGATCGACAATTCCAGTGCTTTCCGTATGGACAACGACGTACCCCTTGTTGTTCCCGAGGTTAATGCCGCCGATGCTTTAACGCGTGACCGCAGAATTATCGCCAATCCAAACTGTTCTACCATCATCATGGTGGTTGCATTGAAACCTATTCACGATTTATCGAAAATTCTGCGTGTACATGCAGCTACCTATCAGGCCGCAAGTGGAGCTGGAGCCGCTGCAATGCAGGAACTCGAGAATCAGGTTGGAGAAGTAATGGGTAATAAACCTGTTAAGGTTGAAAAATTCAAATATCAGCTCGCTTTTAACCTGATCCCTCAGATTGATGTATTCCTGGATAATGACTATACCAAGGAAGAAATGAAGATGCACAACGAAACCCGCAAGATTATGCATTCGGATATAGCGGTAAGTGCGACTACTGTGCGTGTGCCGGTTTACCGTGCGCATTCCGAAGCCATCTGGCTCGATACCGAAGAAGAATTATCGGTTGAACAGGTGCGCGAAGCTCTGAAAAAAGCCGAAGGTATTGTCGTGGAAGATGATCCTAAAACAAGCAAATATCCAATGCCGCTGTTTGTTGCAGGGCAGGATCCTGTGTATGTGGGCCGTTTGCGTAAAGATTACACCTCTCCTACCGGAATGACCTTCTGGTGCGTAGGCGATCAGATTAAGAAAGGCGCAGCATTAAACGCCGTCCAGATTGCGGAATACCTGGTGAAGAATAAGGCGCTGTAGGGGAATAGTCCATAGCGATTAGTCCATAGTCCATGGCCGAACAGCCAATGGAAGAGGGAAAAAGTCCTCAGTTGACTGACGTCGGACCACGGCTTAACAGCCATAAAAGCAAAAAGCGCGGATGAGTTATCATCGGCGCTTTTGCTTTTATCACTTTTATTTATGCTGTTACTACTATTTACTATATTTACATAAACCTAAAAACCTGGCATTCTATCCAAATGAAAAACTATCTGTTTATAATGCTTACATGGATATGTGGAATTACTTTGGGCCAGGACAGAATCAAAAATCTAACAGTTTCAATAGTTGACACCAGCAGTTCCAAATACGAACAAACTAATCAAATCTATAATTGGATAACACGCCATATTTCCTACGATTTAAAATCATATATAAAAAACTCTTCTACATCTCAAACCTCAATAGAAACTCTTAATAGAAGAAAAGGACTATGCATGGATTATGCCCAACTCTTCAAAGATATGTGCGAATCGGCAGGAATTGAGTGTTACTTGGTATTTGGATACAGTAAAGGATTTGATTATGAAAAAGGTGACTCGTTATACAGGGCAGATCATTGCTGGAATGTGGTTCATACAGACTCGGCCTGGATTAATATAGACCCTACCTGGGGAAGTGGCAGCGTTGAGCAAAGGCCTTATTTAACGGAGTTATTCAAAAATATTTTATTTAGAATTCCTCCCGTTGGTCAACGATCAGTGTTTGTATCAAACCCGACTGAAAATTACTTCAATTTTTCGTACAACAAACCTAACCCCACTCATCTGCCTCTCGATCCCAAATGGCAGTTTTTGAGTTTCCCGGTTTCGATAAAGGAATTCGAATCCGACAGCTTTACATACATCAAAAGAGCAGAATATTACAACGTCTACGAATTAGAAATGGTGAAACAGGTCCCTTGGTCGAGACAACTTTTTCTCGAAGGGATAAACGGGAAAAATTTCAACCCACGAAATAACTTTGACATCGCTACAGGATATTTATTGGAAAATCAGGATTTCAACTATAAAACATGGATAGTTAAACATGCGAATCTGAGCGAAACAAAATGGCGGCTTAAAAACTTTTCGCAATCGCACCAATACATTATGTTATACAGCCATTCGATCGATTCGTTTATCAAATCCAAAATCGAAAAGCTGCGGTCTACTCAAAACCTCAGCAAAAATCTTAGAGAAAACATCAAAACAACCTCAAAAAGAAGCCGGAAAAGAATAGATAAAAAGGTTGAAAGCATATTCAACCGCGAAAATGCTTTATATAGAAAAATTGTAGCTTATGAATTCAGGATTCGCAATATTCAAAAAAAGAACCTTAATAACATAGCAAAACTAAAGGACGTGCCCGCAGTTCTTTATTACGAAGTTTATCATTATATTCAAATTAAAACAGATATAGGAAAAGTAAACGCAAAATGTGATAGCCTAAACAGAAACTTAATCAACTACATTCGACAAAGCAAAGAACTTCTGGAAAAAGATTTTAACCTTATAAACAATATATATAAATCTCTGGAAGAATTTCAACTGGCACTAACCAATTATAAATCGGTTATCGCTCAAAAAGATAGTCGTGAAATAATCCAAAGATTCAATATGTTGGACTCTGCATACAAGAGCATTAAAAACATGATCAGTGTCAAACAAAAAAATCTGGCACAATTTAACAAAACCATAAACCAATGCCTTTCAATTACCCGTGAAATAGTTTGGGAGCTGGAAATGGGCATGAGTGAAATCAGGTACCATTATAAAATCTCGAAAAACGATTCGCTGGCCAACACCCTTTTCGAAAGTCTGAAAACTTCAATTGAATCAGAATACCATACGTCTATAGAACTTACGAATCTTTCGCTGGCGATAAACAGCAGCCAAACCGATTACAATGAAAATTTTAATATTCAAATAAACGCTATAAGAAAAATATCGAAACCGCTCCTGGCCTATTTAGCAAATTACCTCGAATTTACAATTGTTAAGCAGGAAAGAGTTCTTGAAAGAGAAAAGGCATTGAGCAAAACAATCGAAAAAGCCACAGGCGCCGGAATGAAAAACCTGAAATTGAAACTGGCACAATTCGAATCAAAAAGCAAAAACACTTTGTAAAAGATTAGAATCGGCTACTTTCATCAGATTGGATTCCAACTTCCGGAATACTTTGCTTTATCGGGTTCTTAATTAAAGCCTGCTCTTTTCATGCTTTTGCCACGAACCACTAACCTAATAGTTAAAAGTTCAGCCAGAAGCCATAATCATACTTTTCACTTTCGAATCATATTCAAATGATCGAACACAACCCAGCTTTCTACTTGTACCTCAATTGAGTTGGTTCCTGAACGCAGATTTGCAGGAATTCTGTCCCACACCCAGTTTCCGGGCGCTCCCGAAGGCCAGAAAACAACCTCCCCGGCATCCTCCCCATTGACCTTGATTTTACCTGTAAAATTCTCCTGACGTTTCATGGTATACCTGAACTCAAGTATATAACTGCCTCCGGCATTAACTTCACATTGCCACTGGACGGTTTGTTTCGCATCACCTTCCCGGAACTCAATATATCCTTTTCCGGTATATCCGGAATAGGCTGACGATAAGACTCCGTTGTAATTTGCAGCATTTTCTGTTTCCAGAATTTCCCCGCCGGCTGTGGGCAACATCGAACCTATTTTAAGATCGGCACCATTAGCAGTGAGGTCATAAAGTGCGTACCTGAAAATTTCTTTCCAGTCTACAATCCCAACGCGGTTGGTCCAAAGCGGATTTTTATTCATAAACAAAGCGTTCGACGTAAAATATCGCCAGTAAAGGGCTGCCATTTTTAACTCCTTAATGCAGTTTGCATAGCTATCCGGCTGCCCTGTTTTTCTGTACAATGCAAGATGCGTGGCTGCCTCAATTTTATGTCCGTAGTATTTACCGAGATAAGCAATGGATTGAATGTCGTTTACTATCCCCGCCAATTCACCATTTTGATTGAACGAGACATTGGATAACATACCAAGAGCGCTGTCGGCTTTCATTAAAACTGAGCTGCTCAATTCCGGCGGCGTTAATCCTTTTACAGGCACACCGGTAACTTTTGACTCCACATATTCCGGAATAGAAACATAATTTGTTCCCTGGTGCGGAGGCAGGGTGATGAAACGGTTCACATCGTGATAACCAGATGGTGTTTGCGCAGGATCGGAAGCAGATTTGCCACTTTCGATATACCATTGAAAGTCCAGCGCTCCCCAGTGAAATCCGGTTACCAGCGGGTAAATTTCCGATGCTTTTTGCCAGGCATTAAACAGGTTTACAGCATCTGCCTGAGGAAACCGGGCCTTTATTACAGCTATAAACCGGTTATCATCAAGGTCGGGATTGTACCCGAGCCGGCCCCATAACATCCACTGATACCAGTGCTTTTCGATATCCAACGACATTTCTTCAAGCGGGTACCTGCTAAGAAAATCTTTTCCCCAGACATAGTTATCAGAACCATAATAATAACCTTCCGACACATCCCTCGGTATATTTTTAATGAAATCTCTGACATAGTCCGGAGCTCCCCACCGAAAGTAAAAATTATCATCGTTGCGGAGGGTCCATAATGTTTTTAAACCATTTTTCTGAATATCATTTACAAATGCCTGGTGGAAAACCTGGTTTACTGAACTATATACATGAGCTTGGGCGTATTTGAAACTAAAAATAAAATTCATATTTTTTTGCTGAAGCAGGGGTTTGAATTTTTCGGCAATCTCCGACGATCCTGTTTGATGCTGACGGTGAATAAACGTGATCTCCCGGCCCGGTTGTTCCTTAGCCACATCGAGCACTCCCTGTCCGTAAGTTTCGAAAGCCCAGTCTTCCTTTTCGGCTGCGGTGTAACCATACATGTTTTCGCCGGTAGTTAGTCCAATGCCAGCCAGATCGGGATAAGTCAGAAACATTTGTTTAACTGATTTCCGGAAATAATCGCGTGTTACGGGATTGTCAATTTTATCGGTTATCCCGTATTTACCATCAATGCCGTAGGTAAATATGTTCCAGGTAACTACAAAGAAGCGGACATTTCGTTGTTTCCCATAATCCATCACTTTCTTCCAGAAAGCAATTTTCTCATCAATTGAAATCTTCTTTAAAACTTCGTGGCTTGATAATATTTCGGGTGCATCAAAACCATGTCCGTTCAAACTGTAGAACTCTTTGAAACGGCCTGTTGACCGGTAAACATCGTTCAAAGCAACATCAGGATACTCCGGAACTTTCACCATGGAAGGAAAAGGATGCATACTCCACAGCGAAATAAAATTGTACCGGTACCGCGTAAGGATGTCAATGTATCTTTTCCAGAATTCGAAATCCCATACCTCGGTCATGTTTATCTGAGCAGCATCGCTCACGTCGGAGTAGCTTGGCGTGCGCATATCCAGAGGAATGTTGAACTTCACACCCCGCATCTTCATGTATGGATTTTGGGTTACGTTCTTTATATCCTGAAGATTTCTCTGCTCCAGCAATTCTGAAACCTCAAGAATGCCATACATCAGCCCGGCTTTGTCCCTGGCCGAAACCCAGATGACAGGAGAACCGCCATCCGACACTCTTATGCAGAAACCTTCCGGCGCAAGACTGGTATCGGCAGTTAGTCGGAACTTCTTCATAACTGTGTTTACTGTTGCATCGTCCTGAGATGAAATAACAATCTGGATTTTCTGCGTCTTGCCGTTAAACTTCCCAAGAGGTAAAAACACAGGGGAGTAACCTGACTTCCGGCATGCTTTCGCGAGCTCTGAAATTGAAAAAGACACCTGCGACGTAGAATCGCTTAGGTAAACACTGATGGGTGTATTTTGCGAAAAGCCCGTAAAAGCAGTAAATAAAACAAAAATGAATAAACAGTATACCTTCTTCATGACAGTTAACAAATTACTTAATTCCTTTAAGCCGGTGCAGTTCATCATAAACCTCCTTTTTAACATTATTCCAGTGAAATGGAATATCACCGTTTCTTTCGTAATGCTGCATGGGCATGGGCTTATATATAGGAACTGTGATTTCGCAAACCTTATCCCAATGTGGAACTGCCGTTTCCAGAAAAACAACAGAGCTTTTGAGATATTCTGTCTTTTTGGTATCAAGATATTTCTGGTACTGAACCGCCGACCGCAGCTTGTCCGCGAAATACAAGCCCAGATGTGCCCATACTTTCATATCAGAAACTTCGTACAACAAATCGGTATTTTGTCCCGGTTCAACTCTTTCAAGATCCTTAAGAGTGCTATTGCAGAATGACTCAATGGAATCGGCAAGCTCTGCAGGAGTAATCTTACCCGGAATGCTTTTTTCTCCACTTGCCAGATAATCCTTGATGCTCATATACGACGGACTCATAGGTTGCTTGTTGCACATCTGCTCCAGCGAAATCAGTTTCATGCTGTCGTTATCCATAATACTCAGCAGTCCTTCGGAATACAGGGTATTGTCCCAGGTGGCATTCCAGTACGAACCAATTATAAGAGGTATACGGCTTGCCTTTTGCTGTGCAATGAACAAAGTATTTCCCGATCCGTGGAAGCGTTTCTCGAAGGCATTCGAAAAAACCTCATCAGGTGTTTCCGGATTGTACAAAAGCCGGCCCCACACCTTATAAAACATCCACTGCCTTTCGAATGCATAGTGGTAGCTAGTATTGGGAAGGGAGGTAATATAATCCTTTGCAGGAATGTAACATTCCGAACCCACATAGTAACCATTCACCCAAGGATGCCCGTTTTTTGAGATATGCTCCCGGATAAATCCGGTCTGACCCCAGCGAAGAACAAAAAAGTCTTCGTTTCTCATCATCCAGGCCAATTTATAATTCTGAGGCGGCGGGTTCCAATAAGCATCGGTAAGCGGACCGCCATGAACTTTTACAAGATCGGTACACGAATGAGAATGCGACCAGTTGAATTTCAATTCAATGTTAATCGGGCCATTGGTGCAGGTGAGTGTATCGAGTGTTTGCCTTGTCATACGTTCAACTACCGGATCGGTGGTTCCTCCGCTCCATTTGCCTGCCGAAAGAGGAACGCGATGGATAAATTTCACTTTCCGCGAAGCCTGCCGCATTCCCTGAATATAGTTTTCGAGTAACCATTTCTCCCTTTCTTCGGCAGTCATTCCTCCCATTCCTTCGCCTAAAGTTATTCCCAGGCCGGTCAGATCGGGGTACCTGTTTATTACTTCTTTTACAACTTCACGTGTATAGTCTTTAACAATGGCCGAGGTGTCACCCTGATCAACAAAGTATTTTCCATCAATGCAATAAGTGGCAACATTGTGTGCTTTGGCAAACTCAGGCGATACAAATATATTCCAGTTGATGATATACGTTTCCACCCCACGTTCTTTAGCCATCCGGAAGATGGATTTCCAGAACTTCTCCCAGGTTTTCATTTCTTCATCCGAAAACCCACATGCTTCGGGATATTTTTCGGTTTTGACCATATAGCTGAATGGATGAAGGTTCCACAGCGTAAGCTTGTTAAAACGATTTTCGGCCATCATATCCAGAAAGCTCCTCCAGAAATTGGTGTCGCGACAGGTTTCATAGTGCAACTGAAGCGCTTTGCCCCGCCGGTAAGAATCCCAGGGAAGGTTGAATTTAATGGCCCTGAATGAGAACCTTGGCGACTCTTCAATATTGCTTATCTTTTCCCCCGACTCAATCTGCTCTTTCATACTTAGTAAACCATACATTACGCCGGTTGCATCTCCGCCCGTCAGAACTACCGTGTCGTTTTCCGGTTTAATCCGGAAGGCTTCCGCCCCTAATGCTGTATCAATGGATGTGCGAATTACAAGCTTTTTATACAGCCTCCTGAATTCAGCGGAATAAGCTGTTTCATTAAGCTTGCCAATTGCATACAAAACAGGTGTTTTTGTGATTTCGTTCCTGACTTCAAGGTTATTTTGACGGCATGAAGCCAAAAGAAGCAGCAGGATAAAGTAGATTGATCTGGTCATAGTTGTAAAAAGTTAACCAAATTTAATGATATATAACAAATCCTCTTGTGACTGACGATTTATTTCATCTTCTGCTGCGAATTGCTGACGCCAAAATAACCGGTTTGACAGCTTAGCCTTGTAAAACAGGCAAAGGTTGATACTGAAAAATATTGTCGGTTATGATTTTGGATCAAATGGCGCTGTTCATATCCAATATATGCGATTACATTCCTCCATATCCCAAATCACTCCACCCTTGGATCCGCCTTATATGGCAACCTTGCCAATTTCTGTATTTCAACACTTGGGTAATCGAATTCCTGCACTACTTTTCCTTCCATCAGGTAAACGCCGCCGCCGGTAAATGGGTATTTTTTCAGTGAGTCGGGGAAGTGAACGGTATCGTAAAACTCGCCGTGTATATCGAGAAAGCAGCCGAAGTGCATAATTTCACGTTTCACTGTCGAAACATATTTTACGGTGACATACTCACCCACCATGCGCACTTTCTGACCTACTTTCGAGAGCAGGTCACGGGCAATGGTATCGCCGCGATAACTGGTCTGCAGCATATCAAAACGGCTCAGGGTTACCGGAAAACCGATGAGTTCCATTTCGTCGTAAGCATCTTCGAGGGAGCTGGTGCGCAACGGCGGGAGCGTTAGTTCCTTTCGGTCTTCTTTAAACAGGGGTTTCGACCGAGGCTCGGGAGTAGCTTTATTACGGAGCAACTGCGCCCACATGAGCTCCTTTTTTGTTTTGCCGGTAAACCGGAAAGCTCCTGTTTTTATAAGCGCCCGCATTTGTTCCAGGCCAACAGGTACGCGATCCATAAAATCAAAAAGATCTTTAAACGATCCGTTCCGCTCCCGTTCTTCGACAATTTGCCGGATCACCTTTTCTTCCAGATTTTTGACATGCACCCAGCCCAGGTAAATCTCGTCGCCGTAAATGTTGGTAGAGATATCGCTTTTGTTGATGTCGGGCAGGTTGATTTTCGCGCCGTGCCTTTTGGCTTCGTTCACATACACCCAGGTACGGTAAAAACCGCCGAAGTTGTTGATCACCGCAACATGAAACTCGTGCGGGAAATTGGTCTTCAGGTACAGGCTCTGGTAGCTTTCCACAGCATAGCTGGCCGAATGGGCTTTGCAAAATGCATAACCGGCAAACGACGACATCTGCCGCCATACTTCGTTGGTAAGTGAATCGCTGTAGCCGCGTTCTTTGCAGTTTGTAAAGAATGTTTTGGTAATCCGGTCGAACTCCTGCCGCGACCTGTACTTGCCCGACATGGCCCGGCGCAGCACATCGGCGCTGGAAAGCGAAAGTCCGGCGAAGTGATGCGCTATCTTGATCACATCTTCCTGGTACACCATTACGCCGTAAGTTTCTTTCAGCTGTTCCTCGAAAATGGGATGCAGGTATTTTACATTGCTTTGGTCGTGAAAGCGTTTGATGTACTCGCGCATCATGCCCGACTGCGAAACTCCCGGCCGGATGATAGAACTGGCAGCCACCAGGCTCAGGTAATTGTTGCACCGCAGCTTTTTCAACAACCCACGCATAGCTGGACTTTCAATATAAAAACAACCAATAGCCTCGCCATGATAGAGCCGTTTGTTAATGTCGGCATCCTGCTTGAATTTGTTTACCTGGTGAATATCGATATCTACTCCCTGGTTTTTCTTTACAATCTCGGTACATTCTTTAATGTGCCCCAGCCCACGCTGACTCAGAATGTCAAGTTTTTCAAAACCAATGGTTTCTGCGGCGTACATATCCCACTGCGTAGTGGGCAATCCTTTGGGAGGAAGATCAAGCGCAGTGTAATAATAGATGGGACGCTCTGAAATTAGCACCCCGCCGGCATGGATACTGCGATGGTGCGGAAATTCGTTCAGCGTTTTTACATAACCCAGGATTTTGTCGGTTAATTCATTTTTGAGCAAAGTGTTTCCGGGATTTTCGACCAAAGCATCAATATCGTTTTTAGGAAGTCCATACACTTTACCCAGCTCGCGGATGATAGAGCTTTCTCCAAAAGTGTTGGTAGCGCCCAGCAGGGCAGTATGTGCTTTCCCGTATCGCTGAAAAATATATGCGTGCACCATGTCGCGGTCTTTCCACGAAAAATCGATGTCAAAGTCGGGCGGTGAGGTGCGTTCGGGGTTGATAAACCGTTCGAAATAGAGATTCAGTTCAATGGGGTCAATGTCGGTAATTTTAAGGCAATAGGCTACCACGCTGTTGCCGCCGCTACCGCGGCCTACATGGTATACTCCTTTAGACATGGTATGGCGGATAATGTCCCAGGCGATGAGGAAATAAGCGCAAAATCCCAGGTCGTCAATTACTTTCAGCTCTTTTAGAATGGTTTCCTTTGCCTTCACATTTGAGTTTCCGTACCTGTACCGCATGCCTTCCATAGCAAGCTTTTCGAGCAGAATTTTGTCGTCGTACTTGTTTCCGGTAAAAATCTGTTTATTCTTTGATTCTTTAAAAACGAATTCGAAGCTGCACATTTCGAGCAACTTTTCAGCGTTTTTCAGAAGTTCGGGACAGTTTCCATAAAGTAACTTCTGGTAGCGTGGCGACCGGAAATATTCTTCCTGATGGGCCATCTGTTCCGGGGTAAGCATGGTAAGGAGCGTGTTGTGATCCACCGCCCGCAGATGTTTATGCAACTCGTAATCTTCGGGATTGGCAAAACTTACCTGGCAAAAAGCTACCAGTTTGTTCATCCACTGGTGGTGCCGCACCCTGGCGCGGTTAATCTCCTGCGGACGAACGGCTATAAATTCATTTTCGCGGAGTTCCTCGGGAGCTTTGGTACCCAGCGGATAAATCACAAAAACATGCGCAAACTTCGGCGCTTCTTTGGGCAAGGGCTGCTCACTCAGATTACAGTGGCTCAGCAGTTCGTTTATCTCGCGAAAGCCTTCGTTGTTCCGTGCCAGGCAGGTATAGAGCCATGTGTCGTTGTCGCGGCATTCCACACCACAAACGGGATTAATACATTTTTCGCGGCACAACTTGACAAAATCCAGGCAAGCCGTGGTATTATTGATGTCGGTAATTGCCAGCGACGAGATGCCATATTCCAGTGCCTTTTCAACTATTTGATCAGACCGCATCGTTCCAAAAAGCAAACTATAATATGTATGGCAGGAGTAAATCATGGGTCAGACTTTAAAATACAGCGGTGCGCTCAGGTCGATATCTTCTCCCTCACCTTTCTTTTTTGCTTCTTCCTCCCTTTTCTTTTGTTGGGCCGGAAGATCTTCCATGTGCGTAACCCGGCAAATACAATGTTTGCCGTATCGCTTTTTGATGCGGTCGAGCGAAAGGTAGAGGTTCACTTTTTCGGGCGTATCTTCGAAGAGGTTCAATTGTTGCGTTCCATGCACCAGATGGCTTAACCGCACACCAATAAGCCGCAGCATCATCCTCCGGTTGTAAAGCTTTTTGAACAGATCTTTTACCACTTCGAGGATGGTGTGGTCGAACGATGTGTACGGAATACGCCGCTGCAGGGTATGCGTGTCGAAATTGGCATAGCGTATTTTCATCGTAACGCACGATGTAAGTTTCTGGTCGGCACGCAGGTCGAAACACAGGTCGCTCACCATTTTTACAAGCAGGCGGTTGAACATTTCTATGTCCATGGTATCCTGGTTGAAAGTACGTTCGGTGCTCATCGATTTTTGTTCCCAGTAGGGCTGAACAGGAGCGTTGTCGATACCGTTGGCCCGGCGCCATATCTCAATGCCGTTCTCGCCCAGCAGCTTCATCATCAGCTCCATGGGTACTTCGCGGAGGGTGGCGATGCGGTCGATACCCATATCTTTCAATATGGTAAAGGTTTTATCGCCCACCATGGGTATTTTCCTGATTGACAAAGGTGCCAGAAACGGCGATACTCCCTGCTGGTCGATAAACAGTTCGCCATTGGGCTTTGCTTCGCCGGTAGCAATCTTCGACACGGTTTTGTTTACCGACAGTCCGAACGAGATAGGTAACCCCGTCTCTTTTATGATTTTATGCCGCAGCTCCTGCGACCATTTCTGACATCCAAAGAAGCGGTCCATGCCGGTAATGTCGAGGTAATGCTCGTCGATGGATGTTTTCTCGTAAACAGGCGCTTTCTCGGCGATAATCTGGGTGACCATGTTCGAGTACCGGCTGTACTGCTCCATGTCGCCGCGTATAACAATGGCATCGGGGCAGAGCATCAGCGCCATTCTCATAGGCATGGCCGAGTGTACGCCGTAACGCCGCGTTTCGTAGCTGCAACTGGCCACTACGCCACGGCCCGATGTTCCTCCAATAATTACAGGTTTGCCAATCAGCTTGCTATTTCCAAGCCGTTCCACGGATACAAAAAAAGTATCCATGTCCAGGTGCACAATATTTCGTTTTATAACAGTTTCCATAGCCTTCCCTCCTAATCATACTCGCTGCTTCATAGAAAATGTTTAATTTTTAATCAATTTTAATGTTGATAATTTAAGCATTATTTCCTTCAGACACCAAATTCCGGAAAGAAAATTCTGCTAAGAATCCATGGCATTAATGGTAAAGACTGGATTTTTGGACGTTAACTCTAATAAAGAAAGTTACAGGGAGAACCACGGAGGTTGCAAAGAGAACCACAGAGAAATATGGGAAGAAGACAAAGAGAAAGAGAATTGATTCCACTGAATCTTTTAGCAAAGTGCTTGTAATTCGTATGGCTGTTGGCTCTTATATTTCTCTGTGTCTCCTCTGTGGTCCTCTGTGTAATAAAAAAAGCTACACGGAGAAAATACAATAATTTATTAATGGTAAGTCACCTTGCCCTTACTCAAACGCCGGACATTGTGGCTTTTCGCGGTAGCAAATCCTGTAAATCACTCCAAATTCGTGGGAGCCGTAATGGTGTGCCTGTGTGCCGTTTAAACTCAGTTCGGCAATGTAGTTAAACTGGAAGCTTTTGTAATAAGTCGCGACGAGAAATTGCATTGCCGTGGATTGTCCCGGAATATTGGCAAGTGCATATTTATAAGAAAGTCCTGCTTTATAACGGTTGTTGAAGTTGGTGATCAGGTTGAAATCTATCTGTTTGCTCATTTGGTTGTCGAACTTAAAAACCGTCGACGGAATAAAAGCCACATCTTTGCTGCGGGTCATAATGGTGTAACCTGCCTGCAGATAATAATTTCCAGGAATAAAGCCCTGGTTTTCCCAATAGTAGAATTGCCGGGCATAAGGCAGCATCCTCAGCACTGAAAAGCCCGCATAAAACTTTGGGCTATACACAAACACTCCTGTTGAAACATCGGGTGCGAGCGTACTTTCGCCTGCACCGAGTATCTGGTCGGTCACGTTCGATTCACTTTCGCGAATGGAATGCTGTAACAGCGATGCCGAGAGTCCCAGCGACAGAAACAGCTCCTTTTTCTTGTTCAACCGCACATGGTAAGCATATCCGGCCTGACCGCCTGTCTGGTGCACGCTCCCGTTCCTGTCGGAAATAAACTGCAATGCCAGCCCGATTTTACGTTTGGCCATGTAAGGATTCGCGAAAAAAGTATGCTCAACGCCTAACACCTGTGTTGATGGTGCCTGGGGAACTCCCAGCCATTGATGCCGATCGGTTCCATATAAAAACGTACAGTACTCGCGGCCAATACAGGCGGGGTTGAGGTACGACAGATTTTGCATGTACTGCTGGGCAACGGGCAATTCCTGGGCTGTACTTAGCCTAAATATACAAAGCAATAATATGAGATACAGCCACCGCATATCAGTACTTTATTGTCACAAAGCCTTTTATCACTTCCGATCCGTCTTTCAGATCGATAAAATACCAGTAGCTGTCCTTGGGAAGTTTTTTGCCGTTGAAGATGCCATCCCAACTATTGGTGTTTCCGCGTTGCGTATGCAACAGTTTTCCATAACGATCGAAAACCTTTACTTCAGCATTCGGAAAGTTGTCAAGAAAAGGGATGAGCCATACATCGTTGTTGCCATCTCCATTAGGGGTGAAGAAATTGGGGATGTAAGTGAGATAACGCACAATTTTATCGTCGCTCTGGGGACAGTCGTGGATATCGACAACGCTCACCACGTATTTGCCTTCCTGGTTACGGGTGATGGTCTGACTGTTATCGCCTGTTGACCACTTATAGCTGTTATAGCCCGAACCTGCATCGAGGGTAAAAACTTCGCCCCGTGGAATAATTGTATCGTTACCTAAGTTTACTGTTTTTATATATGTGGTGATTTGTACCGTGTCGTGAGCCAGACAGCCCAGTTTGTTTTTGGCTTCAACCCAAACTGTTTGGGTAGTGTCGGCAACAAAAAGGGAATCGGAGGAACCATCGTGCCATTTGTAACTTAAAAATTCAGGCCCGGCATGCAGAGTAATTTTTTGTCCGTGGCAAAAAGCAGTGTCCTTGCCAATGGCGGTGTGGGGTTCGGGGAATACAACCACATTTTTGCAAAGGGCTTGCTCGTCGGGCAATCCTTTGTTAATTACAAGCTGTATGTTGAAATTGCCTTCGAACCTATATGCGAATTTTGGAGGTTGGTATTGGGTTGAGGTAAAAATGGTAGGCGCTGTGCACGAAGGATAATAAAGCCTCGAAAGCGTTGAAATGTTTTCGTTGGCTATCATCATATAAATGGTGTCGCCTTCGCGGTAAACATCCGAAATGCCGTGGGGACTGGACAATCCACCAATTTTCCCCAGCGAGGTAACTGCAGGGTCGTTATCAAGTCCCGTGGGAAAGTCCAACCGGCAGGCATCACCATACCGATTCACCAGAAACCCGAAATGCTTGCCGCAATCGCGGATCAGGCTCAGGTCGAATGGGTATTGCAGTCCTTGCAGGTTTGTAAAATGCGTCACCTGAGGGCTTAAGTTACTGAGAGTACTCTGGAACTCAAGTCGGGTAAGGCTGTGTTTGTTGAAGTTAGAAATAAAAAAGTACCATTTACCGTCGGATTGAACGGGCATTATGCCACAAGGCTGACTGAGTCCAAGGTTTGAGATATTGGTTAAAGTTGGCGTATTGCTCAGGTTATTGCCAAAGTCGAAGCGGGTAATATTGTTGCCGCTGTAATTTACTGTAAACCCGTACCAGTTTGAGTTATCCTGAAGCAGGTATAAATCAATAGGGTACTGGAGCTTGTTGCCGGGATTGCCAAAATCTACAGCAGTGGGATTGTTATTGAGACTTGAACCGAATTCGAGCCGTATCAATTTTGATTCACTGGCCAGACCGCCAACCACAAAACCATACCAATTGCCATTGCTGTATTTCACCTGAATTCCCTGGGTGTGTAATGGGATTATGCCCCCAATATTGCCCAGATTAACTGCCACAGGGGTGTTCAGCAGGTTTTTGCCAATAAATAACCGGGTGATGGTGCCATCGGTATGGTTGGTGGTAAAGGCATAATAATCGTCGTTCTGATCTTTTACCAATGCCGTAAATGCCGGGCCGTTGAGATTTCCAAGGTTTCCCAGGCTCTGCCCTTCGGGGGCGTAGCTCAGGTTGGCTGAGCAGAAATGCCAGAAATAATTTTTGCCCGTTACACTCTTGTTCTCTACAAATACCGAGTCGTTCACGCACAGTGTATCGGATACTTCGAAGTTAATCTGCGCAGAAGCCAGTTTGAAAGCAAAGAGCAGAAAAAATATAGGAAGTATTCTGAGCATCAGTTTTGTAGTTTGTTTTAACAGTATTCGAAGAGTTTTTTAAGACCTCACCCCCGGCCCCTCTCCTAAATGGAGAGGGGAGAAAGAACGCACAATTATTGATTCGTTGCTCTTCAAAGTCCCTCTCCTGAAGGAGAGGGATTTAGGGTGAGGTTTATGAATTAAACAGGATACCATAGAGGAGAAATTTAGTTTAATAACTATTTCTTCACAATTTTTCCGGTAAAGTTTACCGATTTGTTTTTACCGGTTGCGTTAATCCTGTAATAATAAGTTCCAGAAGGCAACGAATTTACATTCAGAGATTGAAGATTTTTGCCTGTGACATTGGAGCATTCCGATTGACTGAAAAGGGTGCTGCCTTTGATGGTGACAATTGCAATCGTTACATTTTCCATATCCTCAGGCAATGTGTATTCAAGGTTCAACGTCTCTTCCACAGGATTGGGATAAGCATTGGCTTTGAGTGATGACCCAAGCTTTTCATCAAATCCGGTGGTTCCCGCATAAACAGTTGTTTTGATATTGTTATTCTCCAGAATTTCATAAACTTTCTCTCCATCGTCTATCACCGCCACAAATTCAACTTTATGGTTGCCGGCGGGAATGGTGTATGTTCCCGAAAGGCTTATCACCGTGTTCATCCTGAAAGAATCGAGCTTCATTTCGGCAATGGGGAATTCCCTGATACCGCCATCGATTACCGGATAAATCCTGAACCATACATTTGCTGCCGGAATTCCAAGATTCCGGGCTTCGGCAGTAACATTTACCGAAGTACCACTTTCGGCGGTATAGCCTACATTTTTGGAGCGGAATTCATACACAAACAAATTCACTTCTTTTGGATCGGTGTATTTGAATGTTCCTTCGAGGCTCGTGCCTTTGTATTCCACATCCGACATGCGGATCACCTTGATCAGATCCGTGCCCTGGTCGTTGTCGACTATCTTATAATAGAGAATTTCCTGCTTGCTTTCGCCGGGGATCAGGCTTCCGAACGAAATCACAATGTTGTTATCCTTTACGGTGCAGTTCGACGGCAGACTATCGGGAATAACCTTATAGAACGACCCCGGATAAATGGTGATGGTTGTATTTTGTGAAACATCCGATCCCAGGTTGGTCACCTTTACCAATGTACCCACAATAATATCCTTGTCGTTTTTGAATGAAATGGTATCGACAACGGGTACTCCGTTGATGCTGTAGAGCTTATTGGTGATTTTGATAATCGGCCCCACCGGACTTACATGCACCGGCCCGGATTTTACAAGCATGTCGCCCTGAAGCGGAGCGTTGAATTTAAGATCGGTGCTGGTTGTGATGGGAATGGAATCGCCAGCCTGCATCAAAGTAACCGCGCCTTTCTGAAGGATATAGATTTTTGAAGTATCGGCATTCAAAAGGGTTGGAATTTTGGTCAGGTCGATTACCTCAGCTTGCCCCTGTTTGGTCACAGACAGCGTTTTCATTCCGGCAAAATCGGCTGGTGTGGCATCTTTCACCGACCACCGTGCCTGTGAAAATCCGTTAAAGTTCGAAGTCAGGTTCACGGCCAGCGATTTCAGATTGCCTTTGTCGATGCTGAATTTCTGATATTCCTTCACCTGTCCGTGATCATCTTTTTCGGTAATGCAGAAATTAATAGCCGGAACATCGTAATTAACTGAACCTTTCGCTGCTCCGCTGTAATGCACTTTATCCGCTTTCAAAGTAAAAGGAATTTCGTAAACGCCTTTCTTCAGCGATGGATCAACCTTTAGCAGGAAGATGAAATAGGCACGGCGCGTTGGCTGAATTTGGGGAAGTGAGTTGCCGATTTTAACCAGCACCTCATTTTCGGGTTGATTGAACCGCCATCCCGCTGCAAATGTCCCGATATTATCGTCGGGCACCAGAGGACGCGGATAAGCTACGTATTTCATTACTACCGAAGAATTGCCCAGACCGGTAAGCACTGGCTCAACCGTGGTGTTCGACCAGTTAAAGTCGGTAGCGTTTGTAACTTCAACCTTCAACTGGATAAAAGTACCCGAAAGACTTGCTTTGTTTGCCGGCTGATCGGGGAAGATGGTGATCGATTTCGAATCTTTTGTCGGGTCGACAATGGCCGAAGTTGAAATATCGGGGATGATGAGACTGCACGGATCTTTACCTCCTGCAATGGCTGTTACCGAAGCATCGCCATAACCGCGCGAGATATGATAAGGATCGAAATTGGCATCGAAAGTATGCGGTTCGTCCAAATCGGTAATTTCGTGTTTGATGAAGACTGTATCGGTTCCAAATTTCACAACCGAAGGTGTTGCTGATGATTTCACGGTTAAATCTACCCCTTTGGCAAAGCCCGACATCACATGCGAGAATATTACCCAGGGTGAACCGCCGAAGATTTCTTCCACCACTACGGTACCGCCTTTGCTTATGTCGAGGTTCCCTTCGCGGCCTTTGCCTTCGTAGTTGGCGCAAATCTGAATATGCGTTTTGCCAAGTGTTTCGAAGAAATCGTCGCCGTAAGTTTTATCGGCACCTGCATCCCAGCCCGAGGTAACCATGCCGTAAATATCATCCTTGAATGGTGTTACGGGCGAGTTTGGATAAGCTTCGCCATTTCCAGGCATAAAAGCATCGTGCAGGTATCCGGTCGACGACTGGAACCGGTCGCCGCGATCATCTATCCAGTCGTCAATGCCATCGTTGTTGTCATCATCCAATGCAGGCGGAATCAACAACTGCGGAATATATATCTTATAGGCAAACGGATCTTCCCACACTTCGATCTTATTGCCAGTATTGGGATTGTCGAGCCATTTTGTAAAAGGCTTGCCTTCAACCCGAACAATGGAGTCGGTATTGTAAGAACCATCGGTATTTCGTGGCAAGGTGATTGTATAACCTCCCATGCCTTTGGGAATTTCGTAAATTAAATAACCAAAAACACCATCGCCCAAACTTTCCACGCCTTCGGCTTTCTCCGATGGATCGTTGTAATCCACATCGTGGCCAACGTTTCGTATCCAGTAATATGTATATTCGGTGGAAGGATAAATATCGTAAACCAGCTTGGCTTTCCCTTTCTTGGGAAGGTAATCTACTTTGGTTCCGAGGGTGTCGTAAATGGTGAAATTATCCGACAAATATTCGAACTGCAGCGGATTGGGCAATGGCGCGTAATAAGTGTAAGTGGTGCGGATGGGCGTAACACGCTCTTCGTTGTAAATGGTTTTATAGTTTATTTTGGAATACAACGACTGGGTGGGAGTTGGATGATACATATCGATTTCTTCGCCACCCATGGAAAGCACCGCAATAAATTCTTCGTGAGGCTGCGGAACGGTTCCGGCGCATTTGTCGAATGGGGTAAGTTTATAATTTTCCTTCAGGGTATCGATAAAGGTGTAACCCTGGTAATTGTTGATATGCTGAAAAATAAGCTGTTTGTAAATCACCTTGCCGTTTTCATCGCGTTCCATCCAATGCGACCAGGAACTGTCGGCCAGGTTGGCTTCTGTCAACTGGGTTTTATAGGGAATAAACATCCCCGTCACATCGCCGGGGACTTTTCCCTGGGCTTTACCTACACCTGCGGCAAGTGGCACCAAATCGGGCGGATCGACCCATACTTCGAGACTACAATAAGGATCGTAATACTGGTGACCGTCCATACGGCCTACATTCCAGGTGATTTTCCACACCCTGATTTGGTCACCGGGTTCTTCCACATCCACAATGCCATCGCCGTTGGTATCTTTGGCAACTTTGCCATCGTGGTCAATGTCTTCGAAAACAAAATCGTTGCTACCTGTGCGGAGGTGATTCCAGGGGTTAGCCCAGTAAACTTCTTCTTCCACAATTTTATAGCCTTTCGGGTAAATACTTGCCGTGTCAAGCCAGGCATCGGGCTTACCGTCGCTGTCCATATCGTACTCGGGGTTTTTCTCGTCGTTGCTGCCTTTCAGCACATTCACGAATTTACCACCGGGAGTGCGCAGAATGGGTATATTAATAGATTTGTCGCTCCAGTAAAAAGGAATGTCTTTGGGCACATATTGCGTGTAGACAACATCTTCGGCAGGAGTACGTTCTTTATTTTCCATCATCAGAAAAACTTTGAAAGGCTGGTAATCGAGCCCCAGGAAGTTCTTCCAGTTAATATCGGTATCGCCGAAAATGCGTGCGCTGAACATAATGTTTGCATAGTCCTTGTTGCGGGTATAAGCATTGTAGATGCCATTCTCGGTGAATATCACACGGGCAACCGATGCTTTCATAAAAGTCCCTAAATCGAGCAGCTTATCCACATTTTCATGGATGGGATCGTCGGAATTGGGAGTTACAAGCCGGTATTCAATAACCGTTTCGCTGTGCGCATCCATGGAATTGATGTTGAAAGAAACTATGTTGCCCGAAACAGAGCTATTTACTCCTGAAGTTTTTACCTTCAGGAATTTAAAATATTTACCTGCATCCTCCTTAATTACAACGTTGGTGACTGCCTTATCCGACAGGTTACGCACCACCAGCTTTACATCGAATGTATCGCGGCGGTCGAACGACACCGAATTTCTTCCGGCAGCAATACCTCCGGCCAGAACATTCGACACCGAACGCGTAACATCTACGCTGTGCGAAAACGCATAAACAATGCTGTTCAACGTCCATTGCAACTGTCGGCTGTTTTGACCAGCTTTCGATATACCTTCAACAGTCGGCAGGGCGAAGTTGCAGAGAATTTTTCCGCCTTTGGCTTGTGAGCCTTTTATAGAAATAGCTACAGCCCGGCTATCGGATGTGAGCGTAGCAACTGTTTCTCCCAAACCACTTTTTACAGTAGGGATGGTCGATGAAAATAACTTTCCACCCGAGGCCTGTGACGCTGATGCTATAGGGTGAGAGGCCGGAGTAACCTGGATAATTCCGGTTTTATCGGGAACATAAGCGGAAGCGTAATCGAAAGAGCCGGAAGCCACAACTCCTGACTTCTCAAGTAGCGATGCGGCATTGCCTTCGGTATAGATGGTGCCACCGCGGGAAAGGAAACTTTCGAGTTTTGTTCCCAGGCTGGAACAGCGAGCCATAATGCTGTCGGCATAATAGCTGTATTTGTTTCCTTTGGCGTTAAATGCCGGAATGATGAGCAGTTCGGTGGAATCGGAGAGCCCTTTGGTGTTCAGGTAAGCCTCATCTACAAAATAATATACATCAGGGAAAAGGTAAGTATCGAACAGGTTTTTGAAATAAGCAGCCTCCCACGAAATGGTGCTTTCATCCACGATCAACGAGCTGCGGAAAATAGCGATTTTTTTGTCAGTCCGGTTGAAATGCACGGCAAGGTGATTGTCTGCCGCCCAATTGTAATTTGAATATGCAGTTGAAGTAACCGAGGATGAAGCAGCAGGCAACGCATCGGGAAATACAAACGAACCCGCATTTGTTCCACTGGTAATCCAATACACGGAAAACTCACCATAGTCGGAAAACAGGTTTTTATCCATGGCAGCGCCAGTATTACGGTAATGTTTGTCGCTGTTTTCAAGTACAAACTTATAGGCACTAATAAAATCCTTTTGCGTGGCATTGGTTGAAATAATGGTTCCCTGCTGGGAATAAGCACAAATGATAAATAGGGAGAATATAACTCCTGCAGTGAACCTCTTCAATGAGATTTTAAGATACTTAGAGTAGATTTGTATCATAATGTCAGGTTTTGGGCGATCCGGGTTAATATGCTTATAACGTACAATTTTCAAAAAAAGGATAGTTTTATGCAAAACCACACGTTAATTTTTTCACAACGTTTTACATCAAATTGATAATCAAAACATTAAAAATGCGTGTTAGAAAGAAAATATTTGTCGGTATTTTTTAAGTAAGAAATATAAAAGGGAAAAGGACGCAGAGTGCGCAAAGGAGGCGCAGAGAACGCAGAGCATAAATAGAAATGGAGTAAATATCACTAAATATGAGGTACCCGGAGGTTGAGCTTGTCGAAACCCGGGGTCCGGCACTTCGACAGACTCAGTGACCGGACAAGCTCATTGTCAGGTCACGTATGAACCGGATTTAACCTTAGATTCTGCCGTTGATGCCAATACGGATATATTGTGGGAACTTCGCTCGCTTTGTTCAAACGGAGCATTTGCTCCGGAGTCAGGCTCCATCCGGCAGACCCTAGGTTTTCCAGTAATTGTTCTTCGTTGCGGGCACCAATAATCACGTTCGAAACAGTCGGCCGTTGCAATAGCCAGTTAATGGCCACCTGTGCAATGGTTCTGCCGGTTTCCTCCTTTATCTCTTCAAGGACTTCAAGAATATCGTACAGTACGTCGCTGTCGACCACCGAATCGGGAACGGGACTGCCGCCCTGAGCCATTCTGCTTTGTGGCGGATAAGGTTTGTTCCGGCCATACCTTCCGCCCAAACGCCCTGCAGATAGCGGACTCCAGATAATACTTCCTATCTTCTGATCAACAGCCAGCGGCATCAATTCCCACTCAAACTCCCTGTTTATAAGCGAATAATAAACCTGATGAGCGATATATTTATTCCAGCCATATTTTTCGGAGATACCAAGAGATTTCATAAGATGCCAGCCTGAGAAGTTGGAGCAGGCAATGTAACGCACTTTGCCGCTTTGAACCAGGTCGTCGAGGGTGCGCAGAGTTTCTTCCACAGGTGTGTTGCCATCAAATCCATGCATGTGGAATATGTCGATATAATCCGTCTGAAGACGCTTCAGACTCCCTTCCACCTGTTTCAGCAGGTGAAAACGCGACGAACCCTGATTGTTGTAACCTTCCCCGAAAGGGAAGGTAGCCTTGGTAGAGATAATTGTCTGATGCCGCTTGCCTTCAAGAGCTTTGCCAAGAATTTCTTCCGAAAGGCCATCGGAGTATATATCAGCGGTGTCGAAAAAATTAACGCCGTGATCCAGACAAATATTAACCAGCCGTGTAGCCTCGTCCACCTGCGTTTCGCCCCACTTTTTAAAAAAACTCGTACTTCCTCCAAAAGTAGCCGTACCAAAACTTAACACGGGAACAGATAGTCCCGACGCACCTAATTGTCTGTATTCCATAAACTATTTCTTCCAGATTTTTCTAAGGCCATCATCTGTTCCAAGTAAAGGATCGGCTGCCGGAACGGGAACAGCTTTGATATTTTTATCAGCCTGAGGACGTTCTCCAGCATCGCCTTTCATCAGATCCGGACTCATGCCGTTCGGGTAAGCGCCAACAACGGTAAAATCGGAACTGCAGCTTATATTCTTATGCCCTGTTCCGGCTGGAATTACAATAATATCACCAGCTTTAACTTTTACCTTCGATCCTTTTTCGCCTCCGAGCTGAAGAACAGCATTTCCGCTGAATACTCCAAGTACTTCGTGTGCATTGCTGTGATAATGATGGTACGAATAAACACCCCAACGCCACGAATTTGTCCAGTTATTCATTGCAAAGACATCTTCGAGCCACTCGGCACCTTTGTTGCCCTTTTCTGTGAATGCTTCACGATAAACCAAAACAGGCAACCTGCTGTTTGGTATTTTTCCGTCATCTTCAAATAAAAACTCCTCAGGTTTCAGGGTTTTAATTGAAGCATAAGTATTGTTCATAATCATTCCTCCAGCTAATAGGCCAGCCACGGATAAAAACGATTTCCTGTTCATAACAAGATATGTTTAGCTATATTGAAACAACTGAAAAGCCGGATAGTTCTTGAGATTGGCTAGAAGAAATAGTAGCTTACCTGGTTGAAAAAAGCGCTTAAAAGCAGCAGGAGAAGAAACAGGTTTCCCCAGAAAGTAGCTTTAACAAAAACCAAATAATTTGAAAGCAGGAATGCCAGCGGAATGGCAGCAATGTATATGATTTCAACCGAGGCCTGATCGACGAGGAAGAAAAGTGCAAGAGAGTTAAGAAAGAGCCATAAGAGAAGAGAATAAGCTCGCCGCGAAAGAATTTTACGGGCCGAATAGGCCTGTAGCAAAAACTGACTGGCAATAAGCATCACGAAAGTTATAATTCCGATGAAAATATAAACCTGTGGAGTATAGCCCGTGAAATCGTAAGAGTGGCTGAAGAACGGGGCATATTGTTCGAATACATATGCAGGTTTGTCTTCCAGAATATAGTAATAACTGAAAGTGAATAAAAAAGGAGTTATAAGGCCCATGATGGAGAAAACCCATTCGCGCCAGTTGAATTTTCGTAGCAGAATGATACCAGCCCAAAGCGTAATAAGGTAAAAGGTAAAAAAAGGATAAACCAGGCATCCGATGCCAAGGAAGAAAGCTGCGGTAAAAAATCCGTAAAAAAGATTCTCGAACCTGTACGAATCCAGAATTTGCTCGATGATCAGCAGCATAAGAAATGTTGCAATAAGAGCAGGGTTTAATTTCTGAATATCGGGTATACCGCTGACAATAAGTATATAAATGAGAGCTGGCAGGTATGTGCGGTTGTTAATAATGATAAATCGCGTATTAAGCCGCACCAAGAGAAAGGCTATGGCAAGAATCAGCACAAATGAAACTATTTTCCCGATAAATTCAACACTTTGCAAATACCCGAATAAGGTATCGTATAGCGGCAGCCTTATCTGGTCGGAAAGTAACGAAATTTTGGAAGTGTTGAGTAAAGGACCAAGCCATAGTATCATTCCGATAATCGGAATAATTACAATGATTTGGGCTCCATTTGTACGAAAAAAGCGTAACAGCATAATTTATAAATCAAAACCTATATCGTTTCGGAAGTGTTTGCCTTCAAATTTAATGATATTTGCGTAATTATTTGATTTTCCAATAGCTTCCTGAATTGAATCTCCGTAAGAAGTTACCGCTAAAACCCTGCCTCCATTTGAAACAATCGTATTGCCATCCTGTTTTGTACCTGCATGAAAAACAATGCTGTCGGATACCTTTTCAAGATTTGTAATTTCTTTGCCATTCTCGTAAGCTCCGGGATAGCCTCCCGAAACCAACATTACTGCTGCGGCAGTTCTGGAATCGACTTCCAGCTTGTAGTTTTTCAGGTTTTTGGCAGCGACTGCCTGAAACATCTCCATTACATCCGATTTTATGCGAGGCATTACCACTTCAGTTTCAGGATCGCCCATGCGAACATTGTATTCGATCACATAAGGCTCGTTTTTCACCTTTATCAGCCCAAAGAATACAAACCCGCAATAGGGGATATTTTCTTTCTTAAGGCCGTCGATAGTCGGCTTCACAATTCTTTCTTCCACCTTTTGCATAAAAACTTTGTCAGCAAAAGGTACAGGCGATATCGAACCCATTCCGCCGGTATTCAACCCGGTGTCACCCTCTCCTACCCGCTTGTAATCTTTTGCTTCCGGCAAAATTATGTACGACTCGCCATCGGTAAGCGCAAACACCGAAACTTCAATCCCTGATAAAAACTCTTCGATTACAACTTTATTACCTGCTTCGCCAAATTTACCCGAAAACATTTCTTTCAGCTCATCTTCAGCTTCTTTGATGTCCGAAAGTATTACAACGCCTTTACCGGCAGCAAGCCCATCGGCTTTGAGAACATAGGGCGGCTCCAGCGTTTTCAGAAAATTAACGGCATCGGCCAGTGTTTCTTTTGAGAAGCTCTTATAACGGGCAGTAGGGATGTTATGACGCATCATAAACTCCTTGGCGAAATCCTTACTTCCTTCCAAAGTGGCGCCAAGTTTAGCAGGACCAATAATTGAAATATCTTTTAACGACGGAGTGGACTGGAAATAATCTGTGATACCTTTCACCAGCGGTTCTTCGGGACCAACAATCACCATTTTGACATTATTGTCGAGACAGAATTTTCCGAGGTTTTCGAAATCGGTGGTTTTGATACTGACATTGATGCCCACGTTAGCTGTTCCGGCATTACCCGGAGCAATGAATAATTTGTCAAGTTTTTTGCTTTGGGCCATTTTCCATGCCAGGGCATGCTCCCTTCCTCCCGATCCAATTAAAAGAACATTCATAATTTATTCTGGTGTTTTATGCTATCGCACAAAAATACAGTTTTTATTTTCTCACAATAAAATGAATTGAATTAATTGAAAATTTTGAGGATCAGATAAAGATCCCTGCATTTTCGAATTGCTTAAAGAACCATTTCCTGGATAAGCGCTTCAAAGGTTTTATCCAGATCGGGGCTAACTCCCGGGTGGGGCCTTGACGTTTGAATGGAGGCACTGCGCACAGCGGTGAGCCACCGGAAACGTTCGGCTTCATCCAGACAGGCTATGGGACCTCCGTCTTTATCGCCGGCAGCTATTTTGCAAAAGGCTTCCAGGTTGCTCCTGATCTCGTCCATATCGGCATCAGGCATCAGGCACCTGATTTTATCTTCCCTCAGGTGATATTGCATACGGATAAACTTCTTCCTTTTACAGAATAAAATCACTCCCGAATTCACGAATTCTTCGCGCTCCACCACAGGAACAACCCTGATTATTGCGTATTCATACAAGTGCTTTTGCTGCATCCTGCGCTTCTTTAATAAACTGTTTCGAATAATTCAGCCGCTCACTTAAGAAAGTGAAATATGCAGTTTTTATTTGCTCCGGTTTTTCGCCCGACTCCCAATTCAGCCATTCGTCGGGTATTAACCCGATAATTTCACTTATCTTCGTTTCATTTATCAAATCCCGGCATATCCGGTCGGCTTCGTCCAGCTGAGTGGCCTGGGGAAGCAAAACGTGGTCCTTTATATAGGGAAATGGTCCGGTGGCTTTTTTCTCCCATCCTTCGCGGCTGTAATGATAATACAGGCACGATCCGTGATCGATCAGCCACAGCTCTTTCTTCCACATCAGCATATTTGTATTTCGGAATGTCCGGTCGACATTGGCCAGAAAGCTATCGAGCCACACAATTTTAGAAGCCAGGAGCGGGTCGATACGGTTCACCACCGGATCATATGTAAAAGCTCCCGACAGGAAATGCAATCCCAGGTTCAGCCCCTGACTGGCCTTCAGAAGATCCTGAATTTCCTCGTCGCCCTCACTGCGTCCAAAATACTCATCGAGCTCAGCAAATACAAGTTCGGGAACTTTCAGGCCAAGCGCCCTCGCTATTTCGCCGCCCAACAGTTCGGCTATCAGCGGCTTTACCCCATGGCCTCCGCCTTTGAACTTAACAACGTACTTAAATTCGTCATCAGCCTCGGCTAATGCAGGTAACGACCCTCCTTCCCTGAAGGGTTGCATATATCGTGTAACTGTAACTGTGCGGATGTTATTCATTTGAAGGTAAAAATACGACTATCCGCTTTTAAAACGAACGGCTATAACTAAAAAAAGAAGAAAACCTTTGTCAGGATGAACCGACAAAGGTTTTCAAATCATTTTTGTCCGGTAAATAAATTGCAACCCTTTATGCAACCTCTACGAGGTTGGTAATATGGGAGACTGTCTGTTCTACAAAAATGTATCCTCTACGAGGATATTGGTTCAACTTCTTGTATAGCCTTTCTGCCGCCATTTAGACAGGGTTGCATATCTGATAAGACTTTCAGGAGATCACATCTTTATATCGGGCCAAAGTGTTTTCAAATTATCATTCCAGAAATTTTTGCAGTATTCCAGATTAACTACTGCAGCACTACTTCAGCCAGAACCGGTAAATGATCCGAGGGGTAAAAAAGGCCAAATGAATCGGATAAATTACCATGCCTCAGAACTGTAACCTTGTTGTTGACAAATATAAAATCGATTTTATGAGGCAGTTCCTTTACATCAAAACCTCCCGAAGTACCAGCAGGTCCATAATGAGGGGTGATGGTTTTATCCATGGCATCGTTCAGTTCCTTTAAAATCAGTTGAACAGGTTCCGCCGTTTTAACGAGGTTCAAATCACCAGTAAGAATCACCGGAAGATTCTCGGTATTGATTTCCCGAATCGACTTAAGGATAAGTTTTGCAGCTTCTTCGCGTGCTACTTTGCCCCGGTGATCGAAATGCGTATCGAACACGTAGAACGTCTTTTTACTTCTGTTATCTTTTAATTTAATCCAGGTTGCAGTGCGGTTACAAACAGCATCCCATCCAAACCCCGGTTTATCAGGTGTCTGACTTAACCAGAACATCCCGTCCTTAATTTTTGTGAAGCGGTCCTTTTTATAGAAGATGGCCATGTGTTCGCCCAGTCTTTTTCCATCGTCGCGACCAACACCCACATGATCGAAATCGGGAAAGCTGGCAGCAAGGTCGTCCATTTGTTCGGGAAGAGCTTCCTGAACATTAAAAATATCTGCCTGATGAAATTTCAGCAGGCCGGCCACTTTATCCTTTCTGTTTGGCCAGGCATTCACACCGTCCGACGGTGTATTCATGCGGATATTATAGGTGATGATATTAAAAGATACCTGATTTTTCGACTGACCCTGGAGTGGCCAGATAAACACGCACGAAACAAGGAGAATTGAAGATAATAGATTTAATAAATTCTTTTTCATTTTAAAGTTTTTAAGTTAAGAGCAAGGACTTAAAGCCCTTGCTCAATAATACCAAGGTTATATATGCATTACCATCCCGGGTTTTGTCCCAGGTTGGGATTGGTAATCAAATCGGTTTGAGGAATCGGGTAAAAGTACATTTTGTTTTCCCATTTCCTTTTGATGTTGTTCATCCAGGTAATTTCACCGCTGGTGCCGTTTTTCAGAAGCATGGAATTTGTTTTGCTGCTAACAACAGCCGACACATCTACATAGGTAACACCCGATACAGCAGGAGATGGTTTTTTCCCCTGATAAAAAGCTACGTCGAGCACTCCATCTTCGTTCAGGTCCATGGGTGTGTTAAGAGCAGGAACGTAAAAACCATTCCATTCCATGTTCATGAGTTCGCCTCTTTTCCAGCGCAAAATATCGGCAAAGCGGAAACCTTCGAGACAAAGTTCAATACCTCTCTCTCTTCTGATTTCAAGAATCACAGGATCGCTGATATCGGGAAAATAGTTTGCTACCAGGTATGGATCAACAACCGTGGGTTTAGCTGTTAAACCTCCGGTAATCCCACCTCTTGCTCTTAGCACTCCCACAGTTGCAGCCCATTCTGCATCAGTCAGCGTACCCAGTTCGGCTTTAGCTTCAGCATAATTCAACAGCACTTCAGCATAGCGAAACTCGGAGATTGAATTGGTATTCAAGTCTCTGGTATCGTAATACATATCGTCCAAAGTCCACTTGATCGGCTGATAACCTGTAAAAGTATAGGAAAACAAAGGAGGAGCGGCCACTGATGCACCTCCGCTGATTCTTTTATAATCGCCCAAACGGATGGTTTGCTTCAATCTTAAATCCCTGTTTTTTACTTCGTCCTGAAACAACATGGTTGGGTAATCGGGATTATTTGTAAAAGGAGTACCATCGAGATTAAGATAAGTATTAATGAAAGTCCTTATGAAACTGGCTTTATCGCCGTAGGTTCCGCTGGTCCAGTACCAGTTGGCATCGTTTAAAACATTTAAGGTAAGATCGCAGATCGAAGCCAGGAGAACTTCGCTCGTAACCGGAAGGTTGCTTGTAAATACATTGCGGTAGGATTTACCGGCACCACCTGTTGAGCTGATAGAATAGCCACCATTGGTCATAATTTCCTTTGCGGCATCGGCGGCGTTTGTCAGCCAGGCTGCTGCGGAGTTTTGCAAACCGAGTTCGGTATGGTATTTTCTGAATGTACCTTCGAAAAGACAGATCCTCGATTTAAGAGCAAGGGCAACATTCTTGGTGATCAGACTTCGTGTGGGATCGTTCGCCATTTTAATATTGGCGGCAGCATAAGTGATATCGGCTAACACCGAGTCCATCACCAGAGTGCGCGAATCCCTGCCACCGTAGAGGATAGGATCGGTTGTAACCAGAGGTTTTCCAATCCAGGGAACATCTCCAAAACGTTTTACTTTCTCGAAATAGAAGTATGCCCTGAAGAATTTAGCTATCGCATTATAATTTTTCCTTACATCTTCGGGAACTTTCGGGTCCTTATTATTGAAAAGAAAATAATTGATGTTTCTCAAATCGGTCCAGCTCCATCCTGAACTTAAGGTAGGAGCATATGCGCCTTCCTGAACAAAAGTAGGGACAGCTTTAACAGCCAGATAATCGGACATTGCATCGAGGTTGGTGGCATCGCCGGGGAGAATCGAGTAAAATGAGTTAACATACAACTCGAGGCCCTTTTCACTTCCAAAAACGGCCGATTTTGATGCAGTAGATTCGGGAGTTTGTTCCAGTTCGCAGCTGACAATCAGAAAACTTACAGTCAGGAACAATAAATATATTTTTTTCATATCTGATTTTTTATGTTAGAGTTAAAAAGTTACGTTAATACCCACAGTAAGACTCTTTAACATAGGGTAGTTATATCCGTCTCCGTAATCGCTCGAAGACAAAAACTTATCCGACTGACCTGTATTTTCAACATCCAGACCTGAAACCAGTTTGTACAGAGGTGAGTATGTCCAGAGATTTTCGCCCGAAAAGTAAATCTTCAGGTCGGAAGCACCGATTTTCGAGATCAGGTTCTTAGGTAAGCTATAACCGATCTGGATGTTTTTCATACGGATGTAAGCAATATTCTGCAGATATTTGGTCTGAGCCACGCCAAGTTCTCTTGAAGTGCTGTTTGAAGCAGCACGCGACATGGTCCGGGGGAAATAAGCATCGGTATTGTCGGGGGTCCACATGTTGCCAAGATGCCAGTTGGGAATGTTATTGTACGGCCGGTTATATTGTCCCCAGAAGAATTCGGCCTCTGTACTCGGATACCAGTCCTGTTTTCCAACTCCCTGGAAGAATGTTGAGAAGAAAAAGTTGTTCCAGTCGGCACTCAGGCTAATTCCGTACGTATAGCGCGGACTCTTGTTACCAATAATTTTTCTGTCGCCGGGATCGGAAACACGGTTAGTTCCAATATTCACAAATCCGTCGTTGTTGCGATCCTTTAGCTTAATATCGCCCGGGTACCAGATATTGGTGGGCGAGGCTCTCATTTGCGGACTTTGTTTTGCATGCGAGTCAATATCGGCCTGATCGATAAAGAAACCTTCCGTTTCGTAACCCCATATTTCACCTATTGTTTGTCCTTCGTAATAATCGGAGAGCAGCTTGTCGGGGTTGTTATATCTTTTGATAACCGATTTATTATCGGCCATGGTTAAGCGTACATTATAGCTGAAAGGTTTTGAGCTGATATTGAACATGTCTCTCCACACCAGTGATGCTTCCCAACCTTTGGTCTGAAGGTCGGCATAGTTACCCTTGGGAGCGGTTGCTCCAAAAGTGGCCGGAAGTGTTAAACCAATGGTGAACATGTCGGTAGTATTCCGTATATAATAATCCCCAACAAAATTCAGGCGATCGTTCAACATCGAAAAGTCGATTCCCACGTCGGTTGTTGTAGATGTTTCCCAGGTCAGACCGTCGGGAAGAACTGTTGGATTGCTTGTGTACTGTGGTCGTACTCCGTTAAGAATAACTCCCGACTGGCTCACCGAAAATTGCTCCTGATAAATGTACGAGCCGATGTTTCCATTACCGAGTGAACCGTAGGAAGCTCTGAATTTAACATCCGAAATAATTTTCGGCGAAACATTCCAGAACGATTCCTTTGAAAGACGCCAACCTCCAGAAACCGATGGGAAGAATGCATAACGTTGGTTGGAAGGGAATTTGGACGATCCATCGTAGCGGGCATTCACTTCAACCAGATATCTGTCCTTGTACGAATAATTAATACGGGAGAAACCGCCAAGAATAGCCCACTTTTCATATCCGCCGCCGGTTACAATTGACTGTCCAAGGGCGAGGTTAAGGTCGTCCGCATCTTCGTAGATGATACCATTACGCTGTGCGGCCAACCTATTATAGGTCGATTCCTCGTAGTTTGTACCTAACAATATTTTCAGGTAATGAGCATCTTTAAATGTTTTTTCAAACTCAGTATAAAGGTTTGAAGCAAGATACTGGGTCGATTTACGCTCATCGAGGATATCGTTGGTGGTTGTTCCAACATAGGCAATAACACCCGGTTTGTTGCTGTAGGGAACCTGAACGCGTTTCTGCTTAAGCTTGTTATTGGTGTTACGCAATGTAAAATCGCCTTTTATACGGAATACATTATGAAAGAAAGAGGATGTAAAACTTGTAGTATTTGTAAATACCTGTTTCCGTGTGTCGATTCCGTTTTTGCCGTACCAGAAATCGCCAACACCATAAACTGCCGACATGGCAAGAGTTCCGTCGGGATTGAACATTACCGATGCAGGATGGCCTTCGTCGGCAATATTACGCCATATACCGCCACCTTCGCCCACGTTCATGGGATTATGATAAAACATTTCGGAGTAGTCGGCATTGTTTTCAATCTTTAACCACGGAAACGCCTGAATAGAGCCCTTACCGCGGAAGTTCTTCATATTATAATCGTCGGAGTTATACTTGAACAATCCATTTTGATTCAGATACCGGGCCGATACCAGGTAGGTTGTTTTTTCTCCGCTTCCTGTTATCGAGAGATTGGTTTCGCTTGCGCCCAGATTCTTCTTATAGAGCTCGCCATAAAAATCGGTACTTCCATAATAAACATATTCGCCGGTTACAGGGTCTATCTCCACTTCATTATAGGGCTGGCCCGATTCCACTTTCGCTTTGAAAGCATCCAGGTAAGCCTGCGAAAATTTCATGGTTTTGTTAATATTCTGCGGAAACGAACCGTCGCCATTGACAAAAGCTTCCGAGAACATTTTAACCCATGTATATCCGTCGGTAACAAAATCGGGACGTTCAACGGGGCTCTTCACCGAATAATTGGACGAGAAATTTACGCTCGTTTTACCTTTGGCAGGATTTTTTGTTGTTATCAACACAACTCCAAAAGCTCCGCGGGCTCCGTAAATAGAGGCAGAAGCGGCATCCTTCAGCATCGAAACGCTGGCTATATCATTAGGATTCAACATACTGGGATCGCCTTCCACTCCGTCAATCAGAATTAAGGCACTACCTCCCTGGCCAATCGAAGTGGTTCCACGGATATTGTAGCTGGGCGACTGATTTGGTTTACCATCGAGGAGTTTGATATTCAGGTTGGGCATCACACCCTGCAAGCCCTGGGTAACATTCGATATAGGCCGGTTTTCGAGTGCATCGCTTGTAACCTGGTCCACAGCCGCAGTAAGGTTCAGTTTCTTCTGAGTACCGTAGCCTACAACCACTACTTCCTCAAGGTTTTTAACATCGGCAACAAGTTGAACATTCAAAGTAGTTTGTCCGGCCAGATTTATCTTCACCGATGTATATCCGATAAACGAAATTGTAAGTGTGGAATTGGGCGCCGGCACCTCAATGGAATATTTACCATCCACATCGGTAACAGTTCCTATGGTAGTGCCATCCACCACAACGTTGGCCCCGATGATTGGTTCGCCGGTTGTGGAATCGGTAACCCTGCCGGTAACAGTTTGCTGTTGAACCCCGGCTTCATCGGGAATGATTACCACAATGTTGTTGTCCATCACTTTGTAAGTAATGGCTTTATTGCTTAACAGACCTGATAAAACCTCGTCGATGTTTTTATCCTTCGCCTCCAGGGAAACCGGAGTGTTCAGGTCCTGATAGTTATTGCTGAAGAAAAACCTGTAGTTACTTTGCTTTTCAATAAGTTTAATTGCTTCAATCAGGGTTTTCTCTTTGATGCTTATATTGAATTTTGTATCCTGCGAATAAACTGCTGCGGAAACATTTAATGCTGTTATAAGAAGTAGTAAAGATGAGACCTTCATGATAAGTAGTTTTTTAAGGAGTAGTTTCCAGAGGGACAATAAAATCCCTGTCCAAATTTTTTTCATATATTTGCACTTTAGGTTATTAATTAAATACTTGAGTTTCCACCGCGAATGGATGCTCATAATTTATTTGACCGAATTTTTCTGAGTTGGAACTTCACCGGTTCCAATTCTCTTTTTAAGGAGGGTGGTTTTGCTTCTTCATAGTAATTAGTAATCTTATTTACATTTTGAGGTTTATACTTATCAGTTTTATTCCG
>JAJYAG010000129.1 GCA_021779665.1 Bacteroidota bacterium
ATTTACACCCACTAGCTTATATTATGGTGAATAGAATTTACGCATCAATCATTTTATCTATGATTCTGATTACAGGATCATGGTCACTTTTGTCGGCCCAGGCATCAGGAGAAATTCCTTCCGCAAAGCCGGAAGAAATCGCAAAGCTTTTGTCTTCTCTCGATCTTAGCTTACCGGGCCTTGAAAAAGTGAAGGCTTCCGAAAATAATCATGTTGCCGCGGCGGCGGAGTTGCTAAAATATTACAGATCCCGCACTTTTGTCAAACATCCAGTCGACAGGAAAGCCTTACCCGACAGGGCTCCTAACGAAAAGGAACTAAAAATTGCTGAGGACGCGATGAAGCACATATTTATAGGTCAGGGAGCTTATCCGCCTTATTTCTGCGGCGAAGATATCAACTGGGGCCTGCGTCCTGTTCCCGACAACGAATGGGTATGGCAGCTCAACCGCATGGGTTTCTGGCAGTCTATGGCCAATGTTTACCGGATGACAAAAGATGAAAAATATGCCCGCGAATGGTGTTATCAACTGGTCGACTGGACCCGCAAGAATCCGCTCGACAAGGATCACGAATATGCCTGGCGTTCTATTGAAGCCGGAATACGCGGTCATAACTGGACAATACTTTATCAGAGGTTTCTCGATTCACCTTCTTTTTCTCCCGATGTCCTTGTAGCTTTTCTTAACAGCTGTCACGAGCATGCTGCCTACCTTATGACCAAATACAGTAAGAAAAGCAACTGGGGTTTGATGGAAGCTGAAGGGATGGCTTTTATTGCCTTTACTTTTCCCGAATTTAAAGAATCTAAATCCTGGAGCGATGAAGCTATCCGCCGGCTCAATATTGAAATCAGCACCCAGATATATCCTGATGGACATCAACGGGAGCTTGCAATGGGTTATCATACCGGATGTATCGGCTGGTTCACCCGCACGTACGACCTGGCCCGGATGAATGGTAAGCAGGATGCTTTCCCCCCGGAGTATAGGAAAACCATTGAAAAGATGTGCGAAGTTCCTTTTAAGTTGGGTTTCCCCGATGGCACCAATCCGCAGTTTGGCGATTCGTGGACAGGCAGCGAAGGGCATCTCTGGCCCGATTTATTGGAATGGGCTAAACTTTATAACCGCGACGACTTCAGGTATGTGGCCGCACAGGGAAAAGAAGGTACAATACCCTCTCAGACAGCTTTTGCGCTTGAACAGAGTGGCTTATACTCAATGCGGAGTGGCTGGGATAAGAATGCAATTTGTCTTGTGCTGAAATGCGGTCCCGATGGAGGTTGGCATAGTCAACCCGATAACGGAACCTTTGAACTTTATGCAGGAGGCCGCCATTTGATGCCCGATGCAGGAAGTTTTATTTATAGCGGCGATCCCGAAGGTCGTGCCTGGTTCCGTCAAACCAGGGTTCATCAAACAATGACACTCGATGGCAAAAATTCTGCTTATGCTCCAAAACTGCTTTTATGGAAACCCGGTAACGATCTCGATATTCTTGTTGTTGAAAATGCCGGCTATCCTGAGCTTACCCACCGACGCGCAGTTTTATTTATCGATAAAAAGTTTTTTGTGATTATTGACGAAGCACTCGGAAATGCAACAGGTGAAATAGGTCTGCATTTTCAGCTGACTCCCGGCAATGCTGTTTTTGATTACGCAGGAAATTCTGTCAGAACAGGATTTCCTGATGGATGGAATCTTATGGTTCAGTCGGTACCTCAAAAGGGGATGACACTGAAAGAGGAAGAAGGACAGGTGTCGTTTATTTACACAAAAAAAGAGCCCCGGCCGGCATTTAGTTATAATATCGAAAGGAGCAATAAGGATCAGCCTGTCAGATATATTACTGTTGTTTCACCGTACACCGGAAAGCAACCCAAAGTTAATGTCAGGCTTTTAAAAAGCCCTCCTGTGGGCACAACACATATGTCACTTGAGGTTGAATTTAACGGAAAAAAACGCATGATTAATTACGATATAAAGAATTGACAATGTGTTCTTAAAAATAGACTGAGCAGAGTCGCGGTGATTTCAACTCTGCTCAGTCACCAAATTTAATCCGGGTTGAAGATGGATCAGCTCCGTAAATTTCAAATCGATAACTCATTGCTGAATAGTAGATTGAATTTCATCAAAATTGGAATTAATATCAGTTTGCAAGAAAATGCCTTTAATAATCAACATTATATAATTATTTCTGTTTATATATCTGGTCATCATTTGACAGCCTTTTAACAATTAGTTATGGTTTGTACGTTACTTCTCAAGCAATATGAAGCCGAATATCTTATATTTGAATGATTATTTATGGTTAATTGTCGACCACGATGAATGGACAACCAGAGCTTTACAGAACCCTTGAAGAGTTACAAATAGCTTTTAATTATCATGAACATCCTCCTGCTCCTACTATTGAAGAAGCAATGAAATACTGGAAAGATCTGGATGCAACTCATTGCAAAAACCTTTTCTTCAGGAATCATAAAGGGAATAAGCATTACCTGGTAATTTTGGCACATACACAGCAACTGGACATTCATGATCTTGAAAAAAGATTAAGACAGGGGAAAATAAGCTTTGCTTCTCCCGAGCGGATGCAAAAATACCTTGGGTTAAGCCCCGGTTCCGTCTCGCCTTTTGGTTTAATTAACGATCAGGAGAATCATGTATACGTTTATCTGGACGAAAAACTTCAGCAATCTTCACGAATTAGTTTTCATCCAAATAATAATACAGCAAGCATCATCGTTTCCTTTACTGACTTTATGAAATTTCTAACTTGGACCGGAAATAGATTTGAATTTTTAAAATTATACGATTCTTAGATTAGATTTAATTATCTGACATCTTCTTGCAAGGCTCGTAAGTATTGGTCCAAATGAAAAAAGTAAAGTTTTATAGAACTTTTTAAGTTTTAATTAAGTATAAGGTCTTACTCGCAGCCGAACTGCTGAATTTTTACCCGGTTGCAGAAGATTTGGAAAACTTAGCGATTGTTTTCACAAGAAGTAATTAGCATGGCGCAAAAAAAAATTACTGTAAAGCATTATCTGAATAAGAGGGCTAAAGCTAAATCCCTGAATAAGGAGAAGCATTTCCCGCTTTATATTCAAATAATAGTGAACGGTAAAAAAGCTCAGATAAAAAGCAAGATCAACGAACATCTCAAAATTTACCGAAGCGATATTGAGCGTATTACCAAAAATAACAAGGATCTTTACGAACTCCTGATGCAGGGGTACTTTTCCGACAAGCTTTTTGAAGATATTTTAAGGGTAAAACTTTTTCCACTCCACCATTTGCTGATGGATGAAGTTGCTGTTATCACGCGTATAATTGAATATAACCAGCCATTTACAAATAAAGAGTTTACACTCAATAATTTCAGTGAAGATTATACCAAATATACCGAAGAGATTTCGCAGAAGCTCGACAGTAAAATTAAAGCGTGGTATTTGAAGGAACTGAAAGATGTGTTTCTGAAAACAATTGATCAGGATGAAAACAGAGATGTTTTCAAGATTACCAATTACCTCATCCATTATATAAACTGGGATAATGCTTTCAGCAATTTCTACGAGTCGACCTATGAAATTATTCCTACTGAGTTTAAAACCATCGAAAACTTTTTAAGCAACGAACTCAGGGTTGCCATCAAAGCATATCTTGCTTTTCACTCCAAAGTGAATATTCTCAAGAGATTCTTCGAAAAACGTGAGCTGGGTAAAATCTCAACCTTGTCGTACCTCGACTGGGAAACCAATATCCGCAAGTTTGTTGAAAACGAATTTGAGATTCTATTTGGTGAACAGAAGGCCTTGCAGTATGTCCTTTCACTCGATTCTATCCTTACTAGCGATTTGAATATTCCTGTTTTAAAGGAAGAAGTTTGATTAGTCGTAAGTAGTCGACAGTCCTCAGTCCTCGGGAGGAGAGGGCCGGGGAGAGGCTTTTTCTCTCCTTAATATACCGTGGTCCGGTAATTTTTCATTTCAAGAGAAAGCTTTTTAGAGTTGCTCGCGGCCAGTTCATCAAGGTATTTCCAGAAACCTGCTCCGTGATTGTGATGCTTCAGGTGGGCCAGTTCGTGCAGAATTACATAATCGATCAGATAAACCGGTAACCGCATAAGGTGGATATTAAAATTCAGTTTACCGGTAGTAGAGCAGCTTCCCCAGCGTGTTCTCATCTTTTTAACCGAAATCCCTTTATACTTCAACCCATGTTTTTCGGCAAAGAAATCCACCCGTGGAGGAAGATATTTCAATGCTTCATTCTTCAGCACTTTTTCAATTGCATGTTGAATATGCTCCTGCACCGGTTCCGATACCAGCATCTCCTCATCTGTATAGTAAATGGTGATGTTGCTCTGGTCGACTTTTATGTAAGGATTGCCCTTTTCGAGTTTTACAAAACTCAACTCATGGGCAAAAGTTCTGAATGGATTATTAGGGTGAAATATTTTTTTTGGAACAATTTTGCTTATTTTCTTAAGATTTTCTTTGATCCAGCCTTCCTTCTCTTTAATAAAACTAATGGCATCGCCATAGGTAAGATGCCATGGAAAGGTAACCGTAATGGAGCTGGAACTGCGGATAATAATGCGCATTCCCTTCGATTGCCGGTTCTTTTTGAGGGCTATCTCGCCGAAAGCAGGATGCGCATAATATTTTTGTGGCATACGATACAGTTGAATATTGGCGCAATTTAGTTGCTTTACTATTTTCATCCGAAAATATTTACATATCTTTATCAACATAAAACCCACAAATTTATGAAAGCTGCAATTCTTAGCCTTTGCCTGCTGTTTTCCATTACCATACCTGCCTTTCAGCAAACGCCCTGGACTTTGGAACAATGCATTATGCATGCCCTTCAGAATAACCTTCAACTTAAAATCCAGGAAGTTAACCAGGAATATTATAAGAATACTTACAGGCAATCTGTTATCGGCGTTCTGCCTAATCTGAACGCGAACGGTAATTATTCGGTTTCTTCGGGACGTGCGCTCGACCAAACCACCTATCAGTTTACCGAAAACGAAACCGTTAAATCGTTTAACGGCTCCCTCAATAGTTCGGTAACCCTGTTTAATGGTTTTCAGAAGCTGAATACCATTATGGAAAACAAATTTAAAGTGTTGTCGGGAGCCGAGGAGCTTCAGAAGTTCAAAAACGATATTGCCCTCAACCTTGCTCTCGCCTATCTTCAGTTATTGCTTAACCGCGAGTTGGCCGATGCTGCCAAAAACCAGCTCGATATTACAAAGCTCCAGTTCGATCGCAGCAAGCAACTGATGGATGCCGGCAGTATTCCCCAAAGCAAGTTCCTTGAGGTACAGGCTCAGGTAGCCAACGACGAACTTAACCTGGTGAATTACCAGAATATGGTCGACATCTCGTTGCTCAACCTGAAACAAATGCTCGACCTCGACACGGTTAAAACTTTCGATATCCTGAAGCCGGATTTTGCTAATTTCCCGATTGCCGACATCACTTCGTCTGTAGACGATATTTTTCAGCAGGCAGTTGTTAATCTGCCGCAGATTCGGAAAGCAGAGTACGATCTGAAAGGTGCCAAAAAGAGTTTGCATGTTGCCTATGGCGGCATGAGTCCGAGTCTCTCTCTGTCGTATTCTTACGGAAGTGCTTATTCCGACTCGCGTATGCAGGTGGTGGGCATCGATCCGGTAACCAAATTGCCAATCTATGGAAATTATCCTTTCAAGGATCAGATAAACGATAACATCAGTGGTACGGTTTCGCTGGGTGCACGAGTTCCTATTTTCAACGGATGGATGGTGAATACCAACATCAGCAATGCAAAACTTGGCGTAAAAAGTTCCGAATACCAGCTCGAAGTTGCACGCAAGCAATTGTATAAAGAAATTCAGCAGGCTCAAACCGATGCTATTGCTGCTTTTAAGAAGTACAATGCCTCCGAAAATGCGGTACGGTCGAGCGAAGAGTCGTTCCGGGCCATATCGCAGAAGTTCGACCTGGGACTTGTGAACTTTGTCGATTACAGCGCTTCGAAAAATCAGTTTACCGTGGCACAGTCGAATCTGTTACAGGCCAAATACAGCTACATATTCAAATCGAAAGTTCTCGAATTTTATAAAAACGGACAAGTAAAGCTCTAACATCTACATATCTCTACAAAAATGAAACAGAATAAACTCCTTAAATATGTATTAATTGCAGCAGTAGTGCTCATAATTTTTGCAATTGTAGGAAAGAAAGCCGGCTGGATCGGCAAAGAAAAGCCCATAGAAGTAACAACAGATTTTGTTAAGAAAAGAACCATCATTGAGGCCATTACTGCAAATGGTAAGGTTCAGCCCGAAACCGAAGTGAAAATCAGTCCCGAAGTTTCCGGCGAAATTATTGAGTTGAACGTGAAGGAAGGCGATTTTGTCGAAAAGGGGAAATTGTTGCTTCGCATCAAGCCCGATATTTACGTCAGCAACCGCGATCAGGCTGAAGCCAGCCTCAACTCCACCCGTTCCAACCTTGCAAATGCCTCGGCTCGTCTGGTACAGTCGGAAGCACAGCTTGAAAAGGAACAACTTTCGTATAACCGTAACAAAAAACTTTGGGAGCAGAAAACCATCTCACAAAGTGAATGGGAAGCTGCCGAAAGTTCCTTTAAAGTGGTAAAGGCTGATGTGGAAGCTGCCCGTCAGAGTGTTCGTGCTGCCGAGTTCCAGGTTAAAAATGCAGAGGCATCGTTGAAAGTTTCGAACGAAAACCTTTATAAAACCACCATTTATGCTCCTATGCGCGGAACAGTTTCGAGTTTGAAAGTTGAACTCGGCGAACGTGTTGTAGGAACCAATATGATGACAGGTACTGAACTGATGCGCATTGCCGATCTTAACCGTATGGAAGTGAAAGTGGATGTGAACGAAAACGACATTGTGCGTGTTTCGATGGGAGATACCGCTTTAGTTGAGGTTGATGCCTATCTGAATAAAAAGTTTAAAGGTGTGGTGACTGAGATTGCTAACTCCGCAACTACCACCGGAGCTACAACCGATCAGGTAACTAACTTCGAAGTACGTATTCTGCTTCTGGCCGATTCCTATAAAGATATTGCCGGTAAGGAAAATCCTAATCCTTTTCGTCCGGGAATGTCGGCTACGGTGGATATTCAAACCGAAAAAACTATTGATGTGCTTACCGTGCCTATACAGGCGGTTACAATATCGCGCGATTCAACTAAGAAGGACAGCGTGGAACTTTCGCCCGGCGACAATCTGGATAAAAAGCCCAGTGAAATTGTTTTTGTGATTAAAGATGGAAAGGCGCAGCATAAGGATGTGGTTACCGGGATTCAGGACAGTTATTTTATCCAGATTAAGGAAGGTTTAGCAGATAACGAGGAAGTTATTACTGGTCCGTACAGCGTTGTTAACAAGAAACTGAAGGATGGTACTCTTGTTACCGGACCAAAAAAGAACGATAAGTCAAAAGATAAAAAAGCAAAAGGGAGCCAGGTAAAAAAATAGTATCTTGGCCAATTTTAGTAAATGGCTTTAATTTTAAATATAGAAACTTCGTCGGATAGTTGTTCGGTTGCTTTATCCCGAAATGGTGAATTATATGCCTTCATACAGAGCGACGAAGACCGCTCACATGCGCATATCCTTACTGTACTTATCGAAAAGCTGCTTGCGCAGAATTCAATCACCATTGCCGATCTGGATGCAGTTGCAGTAAGCAAAGGGCCAGGGTCGTACACGGGCTTACGTATTGGGGTGTCGGTTGCCAAGGGAATTTGTTACGGAGCCCGCAAACCGCTTTTGGCTGTTAATACGCTTCAAGCCATGATGGCCGGCTTAAAACTCGAAACAACTGATTTTGCCGCACGTTTTCCCACAAATGCCGTATTTTGTCCTATGCTCGATGCCCGCCGGCAGGAGGTTTACCTCGCCATGTTCTCGAAAGAAGGTAATCTTTTGAAAGAGACTACTGCCGAAATCATCACAGGGGATAGCTTTGCCGATATTCTTGCCAAACAGCAAATGGTATTTTTCGGCAGCGGCGCCGGTAAAGTAAAAGATATCATCCAAAATCCTAATGCCCTCTTTGTTGAGAATTTCGGATTAAAAGCCTCATACCTTTCCTCCCTGGCCGAAGAAGCCTGGCAAAACAAGAAGTTTGAAGATGTTGCCTACTTTGAGCCGCTATACCTGAAGGATTTTGTTGCGACCGTAGCTAAAAGAAAAGTAATTTGAAAAAATAACGGTTCGTGCATGAATTCAACCCAACTCTCTTGACTATTCGCTCATAAATTAAAACATTTTAGTTAAACATTCCGTTTATTAAACAAAAAATAGAAACATGGTGAAGTTATGGAGTAGTCTTATTTTGTGTTTCTTCTGTTTTATATTTTCGGCAGCCGGCGACTCAGTGCCTCCTGTTTCAGGAGTGCTTCCTTACCGGGATGGAGAATTTCTGAAATACAAACTACATTACGGGTTTATTACCGGAGGAAGTGCCACCATTACGCTTAAGCAGGAAAAATATGAGAATAAGGATGTGTTTCATTCTGTAGTGGTGGGAAGAACCACCGGGTTGGTCGATAAGATTTTCCGCGTAAAAGATATTTTCGAAAGCTATTTCGATATAAAAACAACGCTTCCATATTTGGCTATACGCAATGTGAGCGAAGGCAATTATAAATTAATTGAAAATGCTACATTCGACAGGCATGCCAATATTGTGAAGAGCGACCGGAAGGGAATCGTGAAGGTGCCCAAGAACTGTCTCGATATGGTTTCTGCCTTTTTTTACATCCGCCGCATCGATTTCAGCAGTTATAAGGTTGGCGATATGGTGTATGTCGATACCTACTTTGATGGAATGTTCCCGTTTTATATAGTTTACAAGGGTAAGGAAACCATCGATACCGAAGTAGGAAAAATCCGCTGCCTCAAATTTGTTCCCATTGTAGAACCTGGCCGTATTTTCAAAGAAAACGACGACATGACCTTCTGGCTCAGCGACGACGACAATAAACTTCCGGTAAGCGTAAAGTTCGACATGATTGTAGGCTCGTTCAAGTGCGACCTGGTGGAATACCAGAACATCAAATACGAGTTGAAAGCCAAAGTGAAATAAGCGGGAAATATTATTTCAACCTAAGTAATAATGTTCCGTCTGGAGAAATCTGGCCCTATTGATCAGGCAGCGTTAAATTCATGCGTCATGGTCAGCCACGTTTTGCAAGCTGCTTATTTATCTCACTAAGTTTTTGCTCAATTTCTCCGACCAGTTTCAGCTCATCTGGTTTTAAACTAGACTTCGAAAGCAAACCAACCAGTTTTTCTTCCAGCAGCTTTTTCCTCTTGTTAATATCAACATCTTTTCTCATAATATCTTTTTAAAATTTTATTCTTCTATACCTATACTTACCTCCATTTTGGCTCCACAGGAATTCTTTCGCCGTCGGCTGTCGAATATTCCTCAAGCGAATTTTCCTTGGATTGTATCACCATGTAGATCATGATATCGTCGGAAGTGTTGGTGAGACCACGTTTTCCCTGAGGGGCAACACGTATCACGCTGCCTTCCCGGATGCGGAAGCATTCTTCGTCTACCTGGAAGTAACCCGAACCTTTTAAAATGATGTAGGTCTCTTCATTTTTTCTGTGGATATGAAAATAGGGTACTTCGGTATGCGGAGCGATGGAGTTGAACGATATCTCTGTTCCTGTGGAGTTGGTGGCTTCTTTCAGAAAAACTTTTCCTTCAACTTCGCGTTTGCTCACGGGGTGAATTAGCGAATAGTCGAGCCATCCGTTGAGTGATCCCAGGTCGATGGCTGTATGGTTTGCGCTTTCCGATAGTTTGGTTATTTCTTTCATAAAAAAATTTCGTTGGTAAAAACACTGTTGTTTTTGAGGGTAACTTCCGGTTGCCTCGTTTTGTGCTGCTAAGTACGACATAATTATCCAAATACAACGCAAAACAGGAAAGGATTGTTGAAGAAGTGAGGTTTTAAAGAAGTTGAAGAGCGGAACGAAACAATCCGCGAAACAGAAAGAAGAACTGAAGTAGAGGTTGGAGATTTTGAAAAGTCTGCTTAACAATGAGATTAGGCCCGTTTATTAGTTTTCAGGAGCCAGGTTCAGGATATTAATTTAACCTGATTCCTGACTCTTATTTTTTAGAGTTTTTCTGTATCAAACCCTTATTATCTGGTCCTTGATGGAATAAGCCATAGCGAGGACATCTTTCTTGGTATCTTCATCTTTCCCGTGTTTGTCGAGAACTTTCAGAATATCGTCGAGGGCATGCATATATTCAGCCTCGCTGATATTCATTCCGCGATGTGCGGACTGCATATCCTTGCCTGTATAAACTTCCGCGCCACCGCAGCCTGCTCCGAGAAATTCACATGTGTGTTGTTTGATTACCGCCACAGCTTCGGGTCTCTGCAGATAAGGAAGAAATCTTGCCCTGATGACCGGATTGGTCAAATGCGCTTCCACGATGTCGTCTACAATGGCAGAAATACCTGTTCCACCTCCAAGCCTTTCGTACAGGCTTTGCTGAATTACTGCTGTTTCCATAGAATGTGTTTTTAAGTTGTAGAGTAATTATTTTAACTCAAAATTAGGGAGAACACAACAGAGAGGCTGGTAAAATCAGTTCAAAGAATGGTAATCCTGAGTCAAAGTTCAGGCATCGTGCCGGGCATAATCCGAAGGCAAAACACCAAACCGCTTTCTGAAACATTTAGAGAAATAAGAAGGACTTGTGAACCCCGTTTGATATGCAATTTCCGACACATTGCCATCCATTTCTATAATGAGCCTGGCAGCTTTTTCAAGCCGGTAATCGCGGATAAGATCGCTGGGCGAATAACCCGTCAGCGCTATTGTTTTCCGGTAAAGTTGCGATTTACTCACGGCAAGTTCCTTCACAATATAAGGGATATCGAACAATGGTTCGTGCCACGACTTTTCGGTTATTCCGGCAAGCTGATTTATAAATTTCTCGTCGTGCGGATGCAGAATTTTCAGAATCGGTGAAGTGACGGATACGTTATCGTGCTTAAGCATGTTTCCGACAAGTGACGAAGCCACAATGCAGCCTTTGGGCCCCAGGCTGCTTAATTGCTTTGCCATTTGAATGGTTTGCCCGAAGATATCGGGACTGTCGGTTACAGGTGTTCCAGCATGCAGACCAATGTTCAGCTGAAGTTTAATTTCCGTACCCGGAATTGTGTGTTGGGTAATGGCAGCCTGAATATCCATAGCGCATAATACTGCGGCCGAAGCCTGCGTGAACGAAGAAAGTGACGACTCCCTTATTTTACCAACGATACTTCCCCGGTGCTTCTCTATCTTTGCCTGCACCGCTTCCTTAACGAAACGGACGGCATCGTAAAATGCAGCCGCACCCAGTTTCGATTTTAATAAAGCCGCTTCCTTCAATTCAGTTGACATTATAACTCTGAATGCCGACTCATTCAGTGCTAACGGCTGGTCGGCATCGGGGTTCACCGGATCTTCAATTCTTCCCAGGAAGGCTTTTACCAGGTTCCGGTCCACTTCGATAAGCTGATGCGGAACCAGCCCATGCGCCTGATCGTGCATGTTTTTCACGGCTTCCTTATCGGGAGCTTCAATCAGGCAAAAAGCATTGCCCCGTTCTTCGTCGAACCAATAGGTAAGGGCGTGGCAATTATATTTATCCTGTATTTTAACGTCAGCATGATGCGCTTCGGCTACATCCCTGGCAGTCACTCCCGGAAGGTCGTGCCGATCCATGTAAATCGGGGGCATATCTTTGATTTTATTTTCTATAACAACCAGAAAATAAGTTTTGTTTACCCTTTTCGAAACATGAAGTGTTAAGAGTGATACCGGAGGTATCAAAGCCGCATAATGGCGCTAAAAACCAGGCTAACCCTGTCATTAACTCATTGTGACCTACTATATAGGGTCAGGTCCCGAAATGACAATGAAGTAGTTAGATTACCAAGAAAGGTCTTGTATGCATTTGTTATCAAAGCCTGCTACTAAAAGGCTATCACCTTATGATTACTACATTCTCGCTAACTTTTGGGAATAACAAAAATACGCCGTTATCGTGACCGGGTATGATTAACCGATCTCCTGTGACAAGGGTTTTCATGCGTTTCATAGCATTCACATAAGCCACCGGATCAATCACATAATATTCCATTGGCGCTAACTGGTTTAAATTCAAATAATACCATATCGCATCCGATGCCAGCAGAACTTTTTTCCCGGAATCTGAAGCAACCAGGAGATATTGATTTTCCATGGTATGTTTTGATCCGGTAAAAACCGTTATTCCGGGCAGAATTTCTATATTATCGCCATCTACCAGGTTAAGGCGGCCTTTTAATGCCGCCTCCATCAGACTTCTTACATCCTCAGGTTTGAAGCCTGAAAGTTTATTTTCTGTTTTCCAGGAATCAACCGCAAAGTATTCAAAATCCTTTTTCTGCATCCATATTTTACCCTGGGGGAAAAGGCTGATACCATTGATGTGATCATAATGGGGATGGGTGATAATTATGTCGGTTATATCAGCAGGGGTTAGGCCAATATCTTTCAGAATCAGATCAGGTCGTATGTAGGTTTTTGAATTTACCGCTGTGGAATCAAGAAAACCGGCATCTACCAGAATGTTATGACCTTTGTCCCCTTTTAAAAAGCAGATCATATAACAAACGTTGACACTGTCAGTTGGCGATGACCCGACTACTGCGTTTTTGGCCGAATATACCCCGGCATATTTGAACCTAAGTGCATAAACCTTATAGGTTTCGGATTGACTAAACCCACAGGCTGCAAATAATATCCAGCAAATAGCTGAAAAAACTAATGTTCTTGTCATAAAAGCTGGTTTTGTTATTGAATGATTTTTATATGAATTGATATTGGAAGTCAATGGCATTTCTATAATCCTTGCTTATTCTGGTCGGATGTGTTTTTATTGGTTTAACAAAAACCCGGAAGAAAACCTTCCGGGTTCCTAAAAAACACCTTACAACAACAACTACAATACCTCCCAATCGGTATAAACTGTTTCATATGTACCAATCTTGTCGAATTCCTCAAAAATCGGTTTAAGCTTCTCCCTTGCAGCCTTTTGAATTTCTGATTCAGTGCCGTTTTGATTATAAAATTTATCACGGGCTTGGACTGATTTAATTACGTAAATTAGCCCATAGGTATCTTTGGGAACGTCTCCCCTGATACTTTTTACAAGAAATACCTGCCATTCCGGAAGAGCTTTGGTAAAGGCCGGTTTGTATTTCAAATTGAAAAAGTCGATAAATTGTTTTTCGGTTACACCAGGTTTTAATGTGAGCTTCATTGTGTGAGTTCCAACCAGATTTCCTTTTTGAAGGCTTTGGGCAGTTGCGCTATATGCGAATGCTGCCAGCAGGAATGCAAGGAGCAGAAATTTAGTTTTCATAGCGTAGTTTTTGGAGGTTAATGACTTAAAAAAACGACCATTAATATCCTAAAATTACTTTTGATAAATAGCGAAATCAATACCTTCAGGAAGCAGCATGTCCGTATAAAGCACAAACGGACAAATTCCAGTTATTTTTGGAACTCATTTTTGAAAACCCAGAGAATATCTTATCAGTGTTTCTATTACAAAAAAATTATTTTTCTGTCTTTTTCCCTTTTCGCCAAAACCAAAGTACGAGTAAAACCAAAGCTGTTCCGAATAGCAGCTTAGTGGTTAAATTGCTGATTTGTTTTCTAATGCGGTCAGCCGATGTTTTTTCGTCGATCAGATTCAACTGGTTTTGCAATCCAAGCCCTTTGGGTACCAAAACTGACGAAAACAGTTTTTCGCGCAGGGGAGACATTTCCTGCGATTTGTCTTTTGCCTCCCAGAAGTTGATTGTATAAATGTGTTTATTCAGCAGCAGTAACTGGCAATAACGTGTTTGTTTTACGTCGCCCATTTTCGCTGAATATGAAAAGTTCCAGAATGTCACTCCGTCTTTTTTCAACGGCTCTTCGGCTATCAGTCTTCCTCGTGCTGACCGCAATATTCCTTTACGGAAAACTTTATATTCGTCTCTGAGATCGTTTTCATCAGTAACTGCAATTTCATACTGACCTTTGTTTTCCATGGTGGTAATCATCACCAGTCCATAGTCGAGCTGCGCCATAATTACCTTCTGGTCCATGGTGTCGGTAATGGTGTAATTTTCGGGAAAGTTCAGCGTGAGATTGTTGTCGATAATGTATTCTTTCCAGTTCTGAGAGAAAGCTGAAGTGGCTAGAAAAATGAGAAAGAACAGGAACAGTTGTTTCATGCTAAGAATGTATGTCGTTGCCAAATGGTGCTAAATTATAAAAATTAAAATTTTCAACAAGGGATTGTTCTATTGGTAAGATGCTAACCGGAAAACTATTTTAAACTAATTTTGAAAATAATATATTTTTAAAGGTGATATTTTAATGCCTGCCGGCACATATTAAAAAGGACGATTATGGAAACGCTGGAGATTAAAAAAACAGGAAAGGAGACAATGGCTTTCAGCAGCAGTGTGGAAGCTTTGTACGAGCAGTGCTTTCCGGTGGTGGCCCGGTTTGTTCAAAAAATGAGAGGAGACCTTGACGACGCTAAAGATATATTTCATGATGCTCTCGTTATTTACATGGAAATGAACCAACGGGAACATCTGTTAAACCGCAATGGCTACATCCTTGGCATTGCAAAGCATCTCTGGATGCGAAAGTTCAGGGTTGGTGCCGAAATGGTTTCTCTATCCGCAACAGAACTGCAAATTCGCATTCCCGAGGATTACGAAGTGCCTGTAAAAACTCAAAAGCTACTGCTGTATCTGGAACGGGCCGGTAAAAAATGTATGGATTTGCTACGGGCATTTTATTACCAGCAGCAACGCATTAGAACAATTGTTAAATCAATGGGATTTGCAAACGAACACTCGGCAAGTGTTCAGAAATACAAATGTCTCGAAAAAGTAAGAGAAATTGTAAAACAAAAATCACTGGCTTATGAAGACTTCGTTGAATGAAACCCAAACCATTGAGCAATATCTTGCCGGAAAGCTTAGCCCATGGAACAGGATGCTCTTTGCATCTCGATTGAAGATTAATCCTGGCCTTCGGAACGATGTCGAACTTCAGAAGAAAACATACGGGCTAGTGAAAATATACCATCGTAAAAAGCTCAGGGAAGAATTGGAGATGCTTCACGAACACCTTTTCAATCACCCTGAAAAGAAAGATTTTCGGAAAGGAATTTTGGGGATATTCGGGAAGGATTAAAGGAGCAAAGCCGCAAGAGACAATGAATTTGCTTCAATTCAGATTTTAATTACCTCACCTCCGACCCCTCCCCACTTGGAGAGGGGAGAAAGAAAGCACCAATTTAAATTTGTAGTTTTTATAGGTTCCTCTCTAAAATAGATGAGGGTGGCCTTCTATTGTCTAAACTCTAAATAAACACAATATGATACATTCAAGCTTAGTACCAATGGTAATCGATAGCTCCGGTGGCGGAGAGCGTGCATACGACATCTACAGTTTGCTGCTGAAAGAGCGGATCATCTTTCTCGGTGGTCCTATTAACGACACAGTGGCAAACCTGGTAGTGGCACAACTGCTTTACCTGAACAGTGTTAGCCCCAAACAACCCATTCATTTGTATATCCACAGTCCGGGCGGTGTGGTTTATGCCGGACTGGCCATTTACGACACCATGAAAATGCTTTCGGCTCCGGTATCGACTTACGCTGTTGGGTTTACCGGCAGCATGGGGACATTTCTGCTGAGTTCGGGCGAGAAGGGAAAACGTTTTGCACTGCCGCATGCTACCATTCACATGCATCCTACAGGAGGCGGATCACAGGGATATACAGAAGATGTACGCATTGCCACCCGCGAGCAGGAGCGACTGCAAACCCAGATATTTCATATTATGGGCAAACAGTCGGGCCATACCTGGCAGGAGATAGAAGAGTATTTTTTGCGCGACAAGTATATGAATGCCGAAGAAGCCCGTGAATTTGGTCTGGTGGATGAAGTAATGGGCGATGCCGGCGATGTGATATTTCTTGGAAAATCGGATTTCAGTGTAGGATTTCTGAAAGGGAAATGAATAATGTAGGGCAGGTCGAGACCTGCCCTACATTGCTCATTAATAGAGATTAAAATTTGGCGCCGTATTTAGTTTCGGTACTTTTATTTTAATGGCATTCATCCAGCTGGCATGTGGTGGCTCTTTATTGTCGAGCACCTGTTTTTGCCATTCCTCATCCGTTAATCTCGACTCTGATGGCTGAACAAACTCGTATTGACTGAACACGGCTCCGCGGGTGAGATATAAAAGACCATTAATTTCTGCTACCACATAAATTTCATCGCCTAAACCTACTCCCTCTTCGAGGCATTGGTCGCGGTACGTATAAACGTCGGCGACTACAGAGATATAGCGGTCGGGAGTCGATACCATATTGACAAAACTCACAGTAGACTCCAGAATATTAAGTGTCAGACTTTCAATATTTCCGCCCAGGAATGATAATTGGTCAAACTCTTCAGCGGAGAGGTTTTGTTTCCTGAGTTCCTTTTCGCTGATCTTAAGCAGAAAATCGGCCATCTCCATCAGCTTATCGTTTCTTTCCTTTAGTTTATCCGATAGCAAATTGTTATCCTTTAGCATTTTTTGGTTCAGCGAAAGGATTTCCTTACATTTTTTCCAGAATTCAACCTGAGGCTCAACATAAGCAATTTTCTGAGGAGGTGGTATTTCGCCGCCATCACCCATTTCGGCGGCGCTGGGTTGTTCAATGTACAGGATCATATCGTGCTTCAGCTCAGTCCATGATGCCAGCATGGTATTCAGATTTTTGCGCTGCCAGTTGGGAAGCTGCATAAAATACGGGTAATCCTTGTTTGGCTTCTGAAGCGAGAGAACTGTTTCCATCTTTTTGTTATACACACTTTTGTTCCATTCGCCGAAACCTGAGAATTTGGATTTAAGAAGATTCAATGTGTCGGAATATACTTCCCACTTCTCGTTTTCTTTGTATTCGTTCAAAAGGATATCCTCGGCTGTTTTATTTCCCATAGCAGCAAAAACATCCAGACCTTTCGGGAATGGTCTTTTGGGAGCAGGCTCGGTAACATGGGTGAGGCGCTGCAAAATTTCAGCATCGAAAGTATACCGGCCGGCAGTGAATAGCAGCTTTTTTCTTGCAAGAAATGCTTCGGTAGGTTCATTTATGCCCTTTGGCTTAAAGCGTCTCGGATCGCGCGCATAAAGCCCGGCACGTATTTTCTCCATCCTTTGCGGTGCTAATAATGTTTCGGCTGATTCGTTCTTGTTAATCAGCAGAAATAAATGCTGAAACGAAAGGTTGTTTTCATCTCCGGCAAGAAAGTTCACAATGTTAGCATACTGGCCGTAAAGCTTGAGCGACTCCGGGTTTTTTAACAAAGCCGCGCCCATGGTGATTGCCCGGGCAAGGGTTTCATCTTCATCGAGGAATATAAATGCCGAATTCAGCCACTTGATACATCTGAAGTAACTTTTAAGCGTATCGTTCCGGGTATAGTTGCCACGCGGGTTAAACTGGGTGTAATCAATGAGAGAGTCGCCAAGAAAATTTGATTTTTTGCCTGAAGCTTCCGTGGTATGCTCCATTTCGTAGTCATACTCCTTGGCAAACGTTGCTGGTACGTCGAATTTCTTATCCAACAGAAGCGAAAGTCCAATGGCGTAATAAGTCTGGTTCCAGGCCGAAGCTTCTTTTACCGCCCTGGCAGTTGCCGATTGTGCCTGCTGTTTGTGAAAGTTATACTGCTCTTCGAGTAAGGCTTTCATCAGCGGATACATTTTTTCTTCTTCCAGTGCCTGCATTTCCTTGCTGATGTGCATGTGAAGCACCTGCAGATACAGGTCGGTAGTGATGAAGCTGGGAGTGTAATCGTAGTAATTCTCGTCGTAGACATGGAACAGTTGTTCGTAATTTCCTTTGTTGATCACAAAGCCGTCTCTTTGCAGATGTTCCGTCATTTCAGCGGGAATAGATTCGAACTGTGCGTGGTTAACAAGGTTATTCAGATTGGCAATTTTTTGTCCCTCAGCATTGGAATAATTTTGACTGTAAAGTTTTTTCTCCTGCGCCAGCACTTTGTCGATAAATGCTTTCTCCTGAGCAGTGAGCTGGATCTGGAAATTACTGTCCCAGAACACAGGCTTATACCAGTTTGTAGCGTTAAAGTGCGAGCGAAGCACATAGTCCATAAACAAATATCCATGGCGGGCAAGAATTTCGGCACGTAATAACCTGAGTTCCTGAAAACTTTTATTTGAGAGATCAACATTAAAATCGAAAGGAGGTGGCGTTTTTTTATCCTTGTAGTATTCGCTGTAATATTTCACATAATCATCCATTTTATAGGGAGCTTCAGCGTCGACAGGTTTATCGGTGAGGGGAACACCTTCATCGTACGGTGCCATTTGGGTGAGAGGCTGGCTGAGTTTGTAATCTTCGGGAGCTTTTGTTTTTTTATTTCCGCAACTCCAGAATATTGCGATTAACAGCAGAGGTAAAAACTTTTTCATCATACTGAAAGATTTAATATTTTGATAAAATATTTTGTGCTTCGGTTAATGATAACGACGATCCTTGGTTTTTCACCATCCTCATTCCAAATGAACTCCAGCTGTATTCACTCACACAATATCCGGATCCGTTTTCTTTCTCAATTGCAAGAATATTGCTGACTTTGCCCCTGCTGATCACCTTGAAATCCTCGAGCGGGCGAACCAACCTTGAACTTAGCCACAGCGGACGGATATAATCCTTATCAATCTGAAAGATAAATAATCTTTTTTTCAATACCGAATCGAACGGAGTTGGCTTTATAATTCCCAGACAGATGTCGGTGCGGCCATCACCATTCACATCGCCGGTATGCATGGCAAAAACTTCGTAAGGGGTGAAAATCCGGTCTTTTCCACCGGTTTTTTCATTATTTATAGATAGGGTATATCGCTGAATTTTCTTGTTTTTCTCTATGGTTACTGTTCCTGTGAAGAATTCGTCGCTGATGCTTTCGGTTCTGGCAAAAGGAGAAGAGCAGGAGGAAATAATTAAAAGCAAAGAAATTATTATGATTGGAAAGGTTTTCGAAAGCCTCATTATGGTTAGATGTTATTTGAAGCAAATATGACAATATTAATATTAAAATTTTAGTGAATGGGAAAATGAGATTTCTTTGGAACTAATATCTGCTCTAAGTTAATGATTATGTTGCTAATGATGAAAATTCATTTGTTCAATTAAACAGCCATTTGTTACTTTTTTGTGACCAAAAAAGTATACTCTGACAAAATCAAATTTTTAAGCAACATTTTTTAGTTCTCGAGGATCTAAAGTAATATGTCCTAAAGTATATTCCTGGCC